>JBBJMR010000088.1:0-28138 GCA_037720395.1 Polyangiaceae bacterium | reverse complement strand
GGAGCGAAGTCGCCTGACGGCGCTTGGACAGGAGCGAAGTCGCCTGACGGCGCTTGGACAGGAGCGAAGTCGCCTGACGGCGCTTCGTGCGGTGCGACCGCGGGCGCTGCTGCTGGCAGCCGCGCTCGCCTGTGCGGCGCTGTGCGGTGCGCGACCGGCCGAAGCGGTGGTGGTGGAGCGCATCGTGGCCATCGTCGGCGACAAGCCGATCTTCCTCTCCGAGATGCGCGCCCGTGCTCGCCCGTTCTTGCTGCAGATCCAGGAGAAGGTGCCGCCGGGTGCCCAGCAGCACGCCGCCGAGTCCTCGATGTTCAAGGAGCTCATCGAGAAGATGATCGACGAGGAGCTGGAGGCGCAGGCCGCGGAGAAGGCGCGCATCACCGTGACCAGCGACGAGATCGACAACGCCCTGCGCAACAGCGCGGCCGCGCAGCAGACCACCGTGGCCGCGCTCTACAAGGAAGCGCGCGCCAAGGGGCTCAGCGATCAGGACTTCCGCGACGAGATCCGGCGCCAGGTGCTGGAGGGAAAGCTCCTCCTGTTGCGCGTCAAGGGGCGCGTGCGCATCACCGAGGAGGACATCCGCTCCATGTACGAGCGTGTCTCGCGCGAGGAGCGCTGGCGGCGCGAGTACCGGCCGGCATGGATCGTCCTGCGCATCCTGCCGGGCTCCAGCGAGGCCGCGGTGCAGGAACGGCAGGCGCTGGCGCTATCCATCTCCGAGCGCGCCCGCGCCGGGGAGGACTTCGCGGCGCTGGCGCAGCAGTACTCCGACGACACGGCCACGCGCGAGCTCGGCGGCGACCTCGGCATCCGCGCCCCCACCGGCTCGCAGGCCGCGGTCGCCGGCCGCCGGCCGACGATGGGCCCCGAGCTGGAGACAGCGCTGATGCCGCTGGAGCCGGGCGCGGTGACCGCACCGCTGCGCGCAGGCGATGCCATCGTCGTCCTGAAGCTGCTCAGCAGGCAGCCCTCGCGCTACACCGGCCTGGAGCAGGCCCGCAACGAGATGGTGCAGCGCCTGCAGGTGGAGATCCTGGAGAAGGCGAAGCGGAAGTGGCTCGATGAGCTCAAGCGCCGCACGCACCTCGACGTCCGCCTCTAGCGGGAGCGGCGGCTCGACAGCTCCGAGGTCTCCTGGCGGAGCCTCGGGGGGTGGCGAGGCCCCCGAGTGCACGGCCTGCGGGGCGTGCTGCTTCTCCGAGATGGTGGAGTACGTGCGCGTCTTCGAGATCGACCTCGACCGCATGGATGCGCGCGCGCGCGGCTACGTGGAGGAGCGCGAGGGGCGGCGCGCGATGCGCATGAGCGAGGGACGCTGCGCGGCGCTGGTCATCGACCCGGTGCGGCGGTCGTTCGAGTGCGCCATCTATCCGATGCGCCCCGACGTATGCCACTCGCTGGCGCGCGGGAGCTCGGCATGCGCGGCCGATCGCCGCGTGAAGGCCGAGCTGCCGCTGCGGGCGGTGGAGTCGCTGTTGCGGCGTGGCTGAACGCGCGGGTGGCCGGCAGACGGCACCTATCCAGGCGCCCCCAGCAGCACCGAGCGCGCCGGGCACCCCGGTGGTAGCGAGAGCGCGCGCACGATGGCCTCGGCGATCTTGAGCCCACCCGTCACCGAGGGTTCGATGGCGCGGGTGAAATCCAGGGGGTCAGCGCAGACGGCACGCAGATCGATTACGTTGGCGCCGAGCCGCAGCGCCGCACGGAGGATGGCGTCGTTGAAGAGCGCCAGCGCCGTGGGGGCCCGCGCCGCCTCCGCAGGGTTCAGGTCGGCGTGGTAGATCGTGCACACGGTTAGCGCCTTGCGACGCTCGGCCAGCGCCTCCACGTCCCAGCCGTAGCTCTCCGCGAAGCCGGCGACGCGATCACGGAACAAGTCGAGTGCCACTCCGGTGGAGCGCACGGGCAGATCGAGCAGGTCGGCGTTCAGCAGTGCGTCGTTGCCACCCAGCGAGAGCACCAGGTGCGTGCCATCGTCCGGCATGGCCTCCAGCTGCCCACCCATGTCGGCGGTCGTCGCCCCGTCGACGGCACAGCACGACACGCGCTCGGTGGAGGGCAGGAGGCGCCGAAGGTGCGCGGACACGTCCGGGCCGCGGCCGACATGCGCCGTGTTGTCGAACACGGAGTCACCCACCAGCACGACGTGCGTTGCAGCGTCCTTCGCCATCACGGTCGATGACGGACGTCGCACGCGCGATGGCCTGACCATGGACACGTGCGATGCGTGGCGATTGCTCTACCCGGCAGCCTCTGCGACGAGGCGGAAGCCGATGGGAACGATCACCTTCTGCTCGATGCGCAGGTCCTCGCGCGCCAGGTACGCCTCCATGCGCCCCGCCGCCGCCCCGCTCAGCGATCGGTAGAGATACGCGCCACGCGTCACCGAGCGCACCGTGAAGCGCCGGGACACGGCCTCGAGCATGGCCTGCGAGCCGTGCAGCGGCACGTCGTGCGCATGCTCGTGCTTCCAGCGCAGGAGCGGCGCCAGCTCGCGACCGCCACCGTGTCCTTGCCCGTGTCCGTGCGCGGGTCCTTGCCCGTGTCCGTGCGCGGGTCCTTGTCCGTGTCCGTGCGCGGGTCCGTGTCCGTGCGCGGGTCCTTGCCCGTGTCCGTGCGCGGGTCCTTGTCCGTGTCCGTCTCCAGCCATCACCAGGTCGAGCGTGTCGAAGTGCCAGAGCGCGGTGGCCGCATCCATGGCCTCGATGGCGAGCTCCTCCAGCACGACGAGCCCCCCTGGACGCGCCAGGCGCGATGCGGCCGTCATCGCCTCGTCCAGATCGCGCACGTGGTGCAGCGACTGGGAGAAGAGCAGCACGTCGAAGAGGACTGCAGCGGGCGGCTGCCACGTCTCCAGGCTCCCCAGCTCGGCGGCGACGCCGAGCGCGCGCGCCGCGCCGACCGCGGCCTCCGAGGGATCGATGGCCGTCACCTGGTGGCCGCGCAGGGCCAGGGCCGCGGCCAGCTCACCGGAGCCGCAACCGACATCGAGCACGGTCGCCGCCCGGGGCAAGGCGGACTGCAGGAAACGCAGGCTCTCGCGCACGGGCAGCGGAGGCGGGTTGTTCACGCGCCGAAGGTAGCCGCCGCGTGGGCGGCGGTCGACGCGAGCGTCGAGCGAGCGGCGCCGCAGCTGCGCATTGCCCGCGGCGCGTGGCTTCCGTACAAAGGCGCATGCTCTCGCGGCGCCTCTTCCTGCATCTGGCCGGTTCGAGCGGCTTCTCCATCGCCGGCGCCGGGCTGCTCGGTTGCGGGGATGGGGCGGTCGGCGTGCCCCGCCCCGCCCGCGGTGCCGGCGCCGCGCTCCCCGACGATCCGACCAAGCCCTGGTGGCTGCGCCAGGACTACGCGCCGGTAGAGGAGAGCGAGGCGTTCGATCTGGAGGTGGTCGGCGCGCTGCCCCCTGCCCTGCGCGGCCTGTACCTGCGCAACGGACCCAACCCGCAGAGCGGTGATTCGGGCCACTGGTTCATCGGCGACGGCATGTTGCACGGCGTGCGCCTCGAGGACGGCCGGGCGCCCTGGTACCGCGCGCGTTACGTGCAGACGGAGGCGCTCGGCCAGAGCGGCGAGGACGGGACCATCGGCCCCCCCGGGCTCACCGACCACCAGGCCAACACCGCGGTGCTCCACCACCAGGGGCGTGTCCTGTGCCTGGAGGAGGTCGGCGTGCCCTACGAGGTCGCCGCGGCCGATCTGTCGACCATCGGGCCCTACGATTTCGGCGGCGCGCTGCAGACCGCGTTCACCGCGCACCCCAAGGTCGATCCGGTGACCGGTGAGCTCCTCTTCTTCGGCTACGGCGTGCTCGATGCCTCGGTGACGCTGCACCGGGTGGACACGCGCGGCGTGCTGGTGCGCTCCGAGAAGATCCCGCTGAAGAAGGCGGTGATGATGCACGACTTCCAGGTCACCGCGACGCACGTGGTGTTCATGGACATGCCCATCCTCTTCGACATCGGGCTGGCCATCGAGGGCTCCGCCTTCCCCTTCCGCTGGGCGCCGGAGAACGGCGCGCGCATCGGTGTCCTGCCACGCGACGGCGACGCCGGCGACGTGCGCTGGATGGAAATCGACCCGTGCTTCGTGTTCCACACCTGGAACGCGTTCCACGACGAGAGCGACCCGGCGCGCATCCACCTCGACGGCGTTCGCTACCCGACGATGTGGGAGAAGGACGCCAGCGACTTCGCCAGCACCGGCGCCCCACAGCGCTTCACCATCGACACCGCCGCCGAGACGGTGACCCTGACGCAGCTGGACGACATCCAGGTCGAGTTCCCGCGCATCGATCGGCGCCGCCAGGGCCTGCCGTACCGCTACGGTTACGCGCTCGGCACCTACGACCCCGACGGGGCGGGGAAGGTCCCGGACCTCGGCCTCGTCGTGAAGTACGACCACCAGACGGGCGCACGCGAGGTGCACGAGCTGGCCCCGGGGCAGGAGCTCGACGAGGCGCTCTTCGTCCCCGACCCCGGCGGCAAGGGGGAGGACGAGGGCTGGCTGCTGGCCTACGTCTTCGATCACGCCGACAACCGCAGCCAGCTCTTGGTCCTCGACGCCACCGACGTGGCCGCAGCGCCGGTGGCCAGGGTGCTGCTCCCCACGCGAGTGCCGCACGGGTTCCACGGCGAGTTCGTGGCCGGCTGAGCGCCGAGCCGGGCCCGCGTCTCGCCCAGGTCTCACCCAGCTCTCGCCAAGCTCTCGCCCAGGTAGGACGGCGCGCTACTTCCTGCGCTGCACCAGGGTGTAGAGCACGTAGAACGTGTCGAGGTCGATCTGGCCGGCGTCGCTCTCGATCAACGAGTAGATGCGGCGCATGGCGTCGGTGTCCTTCTCGTCGAAGGCGCGCACCTCGAAGCCGGCGGCCGTCCACTGCTCCCGTGTGAACGGGGAGCGGCAGTCGGTCATCGGCGCCAGCGGCTGGTCGGGCGGCGTCAGCGCCGCGCAGATGTTGTAGACGAGGAACATCCCGCCCGGCGCCAGCAGCTTGTGGAAGGAGCGCAGGAAGCTGGCATCGTCGACGCGCAGGTGGATGAGGCGCCCCTCGGGGACCGGGCGATCGGGGTGGATGTACCCCTTCTTGAGGACGTTCTTGGCGACGGCCAGGCGGTAGCCGGTGCCCACCTCGGGCACGAGCTCGGACGGGAAGAAGCCGTGCAGCAGGCGGATGCGGCCGGCGGGCGCGCCCTGGAAGCCAGGGATGGGTCCGGTGTCGCCGGGCTCGGCGTAGAGCGGGAGCAGGCGGGCCTGCACCTCGACGCCGGTGAGGTCGAGGCCGAGGCTGGCCAGCAGGCGCAGATGTCCGATGGATCCGTAGCCGAAGTCGACGACCCGCGCGGCCGGGCGGAGCTCGAGGCCGGCGGCGGAGACGATGTCGAGCGGTCGCGCGTAGTCGAGCGGGAGCTGACGTCGGCGTCGTACCAGCGCTCCTCGTCGACCTCGAGCGTCCCCAGCGCGGCGCGCTCGTCGGCGGCGAGCGCCGCCGCCTGCGCCTCGGTGTACCAGTGCGACTTGTCCCGGTCGTGGAAGACGCGTCGCGTGCGGACCGCGGGAAGCGCTGCGGTGGCGTCGAGGAAGCGCTGCGCGAACGGCGTGCGCAGCTCGCCGCGCATTGCCGCCGCCTCTCGGCGGAGGAAGGCCACCATCTCGCCCTCGCCGTGGCGTGCGGGCTGGGCACCGGCATCGGCGGTCGCCGTCGGCGCGGGCGGCGCGGCGCTGGCCACGGGCGGCAACGTCGGCGCGACGGAGGGCGCCGGCGCTGCCACCGTGTTCGGGGTGCCCGCGTCGCACGCGGACAGCGCCAGGGACGCCAGGAAAGTGACGGTCGCGGATCTCATCCCGCGGCGCCGTGCAGCATGCGCGCCAACGTCGCGGCCAGCCCCGCGGCGATCACTTGCCGCGCGGCCGCGGCCGGCGCAATCGGCGGCCATGACCGACGTGGGACGAATGAACGCGGGGGCCGCCGGGACCGCCTCGCCCGCGCGCGCCGCAGCGCGCCTGGGCCCCGGCGCCCTGCTCCGGGTGGCGGCGCTGGCCGCGCTGGCCCTGCTGGCCTCCTGCCGCGGGGGCGGCCGGAGCGGCATGCGCGGCCGAGGACGAGTGCGCGTACGCCCTGACCTGCGACGGCGCGAAGTGCGTGACCTGCGCGGACTCGGTGGGCTGCGAGAAGCGCGGCGCCTGCGCCGACGCGCACGGCGTCTGCGTGGCCAGCGACGCGGGCTGCGCGGCGCTGCCAGCCTGTGCGGCCTTCGGCCACTGCCACGCCGTCGAGGGCGTGTGCGGCGTGGGCGGCGACGAGGACTGCAAGAAGGCCAAGGCCTGCGCGTCGCACGGGCTGTGCGCCGCCGATGGCGCGCAGTGCGTGGCACGCACCGCCCAGCACTGCACCGCCTCGTCGAGCTGCAACCTCCTCGGCTACTGCACCCTGCGCGACGGGCAATGCCTGGCGGCCAGCGACGCCGACTGCCAGCGCACCTCGAGCTGCGCCAGCATCGGCACCTGCACCTTCGAGGAGGGCAGCTGCGTGGTCGGCAAGGACGCCGACTGCGAGCGCACCGCCTCCTGCAAGGACAGCGGCTGGTGCTCGGCCATCGACGGCAAGTGCGAGGTGGCCAAGAGCGAGGACTGCGCGCGCACCGCCATGTGCCGCGTGGACGGGCGCTGCACCGTGTTCGCCGGCAACTGCGAGGTGGTCAAGGACGCGGACTGCAAGCAGAGCGAAGCGTGCACCCAGGGCGGCCGCTGCAAGGCCAGTCCGCGCACCACCGAGACCACCTCGTACTTCGGCGAGTGCGTAAAGTAGCGCGCCACACTCAGGGCGAGCTGCCGGCGTCCGGCGGGCCGGCGCCAGCGTCGGGGCGCTCGATGCGCATGGTGACGTCGAGCACCACCGTCTGCCCGGCGGCCACCTTCACGGTGCGCTTCTCCTCCGGCGCGGCGGGGTGCTTGAAGGTGACGAAGCGCTTGCCAGGCTCGACCGGGATCGGTCGCGCCACCGGGGTGGTCTCGACCAGCTCACCGTCGACGTAGACCTCGGCCCACGGCCTGGCCAGCACCTTGAGCCATCCGCGCCCCTCGACCCCGCCCGCCTCGCCGCCGCCCAGGGCCGCGGGCGGCGCGTCCTCGCCGCGGAGCCCGAGCTCGATGCCGGCGCCGCCGGCGACGATGAGGGCGAAGACCACCAGCAGCGGTCGCAGCGCGCCCCAGACGCCGCGCGGCCCGGCGCCGAGCACCGGCGTGCGCGCGGCGGCGGTGCCGGGCGCGGGCAGCTCCTCGCCGAGCTTGGCGGCGGCGATGGCGCGCGAGACGAGCACCCGCACCGGCGGCGCCGATGCTCGCCCAGCACCTCCTCGAGCGCGGCCGCCAGCGCGCGGCCGTCCGGGAAGCGATCCTCGCGGCGCTTGGCCAGGCAGCGCAGCACGGCGCGCTCCAGGGGCGCGGGACGTTGTCGGCGAGCTGCCCCAGTGACGGCGGCGGATCGTTGCGGATGCGCAGCGCCACCTCGCGCGCGCTGGTCTTCTGACCTTCGGGCACCCGGAACGGCCGCGCACCGGCGACCATCTCGTGCAGGATGACGCCGAGCGCGAAGACATCCGTCGCTGCGCCCACCTCCTCCCCGAGGATCTGCTCCGGGGCGAGGTAATCCGGCGCGGCGAGCGCCGCGTCGACCTCGAAGGCCTCCGGCAACGTGGGCGTATGCGCCTGCTGTGCGCCGGAGAAGTCGCTGACCAGCACGCGACCCCCTGCGGTGAGGGCCACCGCCGCCGGCCGCAGGGAGCGGTGCACCACACCGAGCGCGTGCGCGTTGCCGAGCGCGCGCGCCAGCTCGAGGGTGATGGCCACCGCGGAGAGCGGCTCCAGCGCCGGCGCGCGCTCGAGCACGGCGTCGAGACCGTGTCCGCCAGCGTCCTCGATGACGAGATAGACGTGCTCCGCGGTGCGCACGTACTCGTAGAGCTGCACCACGCCCTCGTGCGCCACACGCGACAGGACGTGGGCCTCGCGATCGAGCTCCTCTGCGAAGGGCGACGAGGGGGCCACGCTGGCCTTGAGCGTCTTGACCAGCACCGAGCGCGCCAGCTGTGGCTGCTCCGCGCGCCAGGTCTCGGTGAGCGGCCGCACCGAGACGCGCTCGAGGAGCCGGTAGGGGCCGATGGACGCGGGCGAAGGCATGACGCGACGCGCACAGTGCCACGAAGGCGCGCGGGCGCCGCAATTTTGGTGCCTGGCCGCAACGCATGCGACCCTCGGGCGATGCGCGCCATCACCCCCCGCCGCTGCGAACGCCGCCACCGCCGCGCCGACGTACCCGCCGAGGCCCTGCGCCTGTACCTGGACTCGGTCGCCGAGGGCGCTCGCCTCGCCGGGCGCCGTGTCTCGGCGCTGGTGCTGTGCGACGAGACCGGGTGGCTGGTGGGGTCGCTGGCCGGCGATCGCGAGCTCGACCTCCCGCGGGTCGCGGCCGTGGGCCGCTGGTGCGCCGCCGGCCTCGGGCCGCTCGGTGACGAGCTCGAGGCCAGCGGTGGCGAGGACCTGTTCGCGCATTCGCTCCCACTGCGCGGCCGCGCCCTGACGCTGACCAGCGTCGGCGCGCGGGTGAGGAGCGTGCGGACGGTGGCCGCCGACGTGGCCCGCATCCTGGGCTGAGGGATCGCGCAGCCCTAGCCCAGCGGCAGCGAGCAGGCGTGCCCCGGCCGCGCGTTGGGTGCGACCGCAAGGTGTTCACGCGCCTGGCGCGCGGACGCCACGTCGGTTAGAAGCGCAGCAGCGTGGGCAAGTCGGATCCGATCATCTCCATCGAGAAGGTCTCCAAGACCTACGCCTCGGGGCTGGCGGCGCTCACCGACGTCAGCTTGACCATCCATCGCGGGGAGATCTTCGCGCTGCTGGGGCCCAATGGGGCCGGCAAGACGACGCTCATCGGGGTCGTCTGCGGCCTGATCAACGCCACCTCCGGCCGCATCGTCGCCGACGGGCACGACGTGGTCACCGATGCGCGCGCGGCACGCTCGACCATCGGCCTCGTCCCGCAGGAGCTGTCCACCGACATGTTCGAGACGGTGCGGGCGACGGTGTCGTTCAGTCGCGGCCTCTTCGGGAAACCGGCCGACCCCGCGCACATCGAGAAGGTGCTGCGCGACCTTTCCCTGTGGGACAAGCGCGACACCAAGATCAAGGAGCTCTCCGGGGGGATGAAGCGGCGCGTGCTCATCGCCAAGGCACTCTCGCACGGGCCGCGCATCCTTTTCCTCGACGAGCCCACCGCCGGCGTCGACGTGGCGCTGCGCCACGACATGTGGCGCCTGGTGACCGCCCTGCGCGCCACCGGGGTGACCATCATCCTGACCACCCACTACATCGAGGAAGCGGAGCAGATGGCCGACCGCATCGGGGTCATCGACAAGGGCGCGCTGGTGCTGGTGGAGGACACGAAGGCGCTCATGGAGAAGCTCGGCAAGCGCCAGGCGAAGCTCTTCGTGAAGGAGCCGCTACACGAGGTGCCGGCCGCGCTCGCCAGCTGGCAGCTCGACCTGGAGGACAACGGCCGGGCGCTGGTCTACGCCTTCTCCGGGAGCCGCGAGGAGGCGGGGCTCGGCGCGCTGCTCACCGCGCTCCACGAGCAGGGCATCGCGCTGCGAGACGTGCAGACACGGGAGAGCTCGCTGGAAGAGATCTTCGTGAACCTGATCGGCAAGTCGTGAGCCGCAGATGAACACCCACGCCGTCCGCGCCATTTACCGCTTCGAGATGGCGCGCACCTTCCGGACGCTGCTGCAGAGCCTGGCAGCGCCCGCCATCTCCACCTCGCTGTATTTCATCGTCTTCGGCTCGGCCATCGGCTCGCGCATGACGGAGATCGAGGGCGTACCGTACGGCTCCTTCATCGTCCCCGGGCTGACCATGCTCTCGGTGCTCACCGAGAGCATCTCCAACGGTTCGTTCGGCATCTACATGCCGCGCTTCGCCGGCACCATCTACGAGGTGCTCTCCGCGCCGGTGTCCTGGCTGGAGATGGTGCTGGGCTACGTCGGCGCGTCGGCGAGCAAGTCCATCCTCCTCGGCGCCATCATCCTCGCCACCGCGCGGCTCTTCGTCCCCTACACGGTCGCTCACCCGCTCTGGATGGTGGCCTTCCTGGTGCTGACCGCGGTGACCTTCAGCCTCTTCGGCTTCATCATCGGGATCTGGGCGGACGGCTTCGAGAAGCTCCAGCTGGTGCCGAGCGTGATCATCACCCCCCTGGCCTTCCTGGGCGGCAGCTTCTACTCGATCAAGATGCTGCCCTCGCCCTGGCAGAAGGTCGCGCTCGCCAATCCGGTCGTTTACCTGATCAGCGGCTTTCGCTGGAGCTTCTTCGGGACGAGCGACGTGGCGGTGGAGATCAGCGCCGGGATGACGCTGGCCTTCATGGGCGCCTGCCTGCTCCTGGTGCGCTGGATGCTGAAGAGCGGCTACAAGCTGCGCACCTGAGGCTCCGCCAGGAGACCTCGGTCCTGTCGAGGCCCGCGTCCGCGAAGCCGGGCACGCCTACTTGGCGGGGAGCTTGATGATCGGCCGGTCCGCCTTGCAGGTCGAGCCGTCCCAGGCCGTCGACGCCGGGCACTTGCAGGTGTTGCTGGCCGAGTCGAGCACCTTGCCGCCCGAGCAGGTGACCGACGCCACGCAGCTCGAACCGTTCCAGCCGGTGCTCGCCGGGCACTTGCAGGTGTTGCTGGCCGAGTCGAGCACCTTGCCGCCCGAGCAGGTGACCGACGCCACGCAGCTCGAACCGTTCCAGCCGGTGCTCGCCGGGCACTTGCAGGTGTTGCTGGCCGAGTCGAGCACCTTGCCGCCCGAGCAGGTGACCGACGCCACGCAGCTCGAGCCGTTCCAGCCGGTGCTCGCCGGGCAGGTGCAGGCGTTGGCCACCTTGTCGAAGACCTTGCCGCCGGTGCACTGCTGGGCCGGGCTCAGGCACTGCGAGCCATCCCAGGAGGTCGACGACGGACACTTGCAGGCGTTGAGCGCGCTGTCGAAGACCTTGCCGCCGGTGCACTGCTGGGCGCTGTCGACGCAGTTGCTGCCGTTCCAGCCGGTGCTCGGCGGACACTTGCAGGCGTTGGCCGACTTGTCGAAGACCTTGCCGCTGGTGCACTGCTGCGCCGCCGCCACCGTGCAGCTGGAGCCGTCCCACGCCGTGGCGCTGGGACAGATGCAGCCATTGCTGGCGGCGTCGAACTTCTTGCCGCCGGTGCACTGGATGGGCTCGACGCTGGGCTTGGGCTTGGGCAGGACGATGACCGGCTTCGCCGGCGTGGAGGGCGTGCCGCTGGCCGCCACCTCGTTCGGGATCCAGCCGCTGTGCTCCCCGTCCGGCTCCGTCCAGGAGATCAGGGTGAAGCTCGAGAACTGCGCCTTCTGGGTGATGGTCGTGCCGGCGGGGACCGTGCCCACCGAGGCAGCCCCCGGGTCGGCCGCCTTGCGGGCGGTCACGGTGGTGGTGAGCGCCACCGCACCGGTGACCGCCACCTCCTGGCCGGAGTAGCGGACCACGCCGGCGCTGTCCGGACTGGCCGTGCCCTCTGCGTCCCCACCGCCCAGCTTGCAGCCTGCCAGCGCCGCTCCACCGAGGAAGACGCACATCCCGAGAGCCCACGCGCGTGCAACGGAATGGACGAGAACCGACGATTTCATGGCTGGCTTTCCCGCGCCCACCCGGCGCGCCCGCGGCAAGACCAATCGAGTGATACGGGGCGTTTGCGGGGACCTTCCCGAGGCGGCCACCCACGCCGACCGGCGATGGTAGGGCATACGAAGGAGGACCGGCGCCCGAAATCGAGTACCTGTACGCGCCTCATTCGTGACGGGAGGCGTGACCGGAGGCGTGACGGGAGGCGTGACGGGAGGCGTGACCGGAGGCGTGACGGGAGGCGTGACCGGAGGCGTGACCGGAGGCGTGACCAGAGGCGTGATCAGGAGGCGTGGTCAGGAGCGAGGGTCAGACGGACGACGCGGCCGGGAGACGCAACGAGTGTCCGGTCATCTCCGCCGGCTGCGGCAGGCCGAGCAGCTCGAGCATGGTGGGGGCGACGTCGCAGATGCGCCCACCGGGGCGCAGGGCGGTGCCCGGGTCGCCGTCGTTCATGTAGAGGAGGGGCACCGGATTGAGGGTGTGCGCGGTGTGGGGATTGCCCTGCTCGTCCTTCATCTGCTCGCAGTTGCCGTGGTCGGAGGTGACGATGAGGGCTCCACCGGCATCCTTGACCGCCGAGACGATGCGACCGATGCCCACGTCCACCGCCTCGACGGCCTGGATGGCGGCGGCCAGGTCACCGGTGTGGCCGACCATGTCGGGGTTGGCGAAGTTCAGGAGCACGAAGTCGAAGCCGCCGGAGCGCACCGCACGCTCCACCTCGTCGGTTACGCCGGCGGCGCTCATCGCCGGCTTCTTGTCGTAGGTCGGCACGTCGCGCGGCGAGGGCACCAGCTTCCGCTCCTCGCCGGTGAAGGGCGCCTCGCGGCCGCCGTTGAAGAAGTAGGTGACGTGGGCGTACTTCTCGGTCTCGGCGCAGCGCAGCTGGGTCATCCCGGCGCGAGCGATGACCTCGGGGAAGCTTTCGCGCACCATGTCCTTGGGGAAGGCCACCGGCAGGCGGAGCGCCTCGTCGTACAGCGTCATGCACGCGTAATCGCCATCCTGGAAGGCGACCTGCGGTTTGCCGTGGTCGAGGAGCAGCGCCTCGACCTCGGGCGGAAGGTTGCGGTGGGTGAGCATGGCGGAGATCTCGCGCATGCGGTCCGGCCGGAAGTTGAAGGCCAGGGCCACCTCCTCGCCGGCCCACTCCCACCGCTTGTCCGCGGCGGCGAAGTCGGACATGTAGCCGCCGCGAACGCCCTGGTAGTCGCCGATGCGGACGGGCTCCACGAACTCGTCCGTCTTGCCGGCGTCGTAGCTGCTGTGCAGCGCCTGGTATGCAGTCTCGGCGCGGGGAGCGGGGCCGGTGACCATGGCCGTCCAGGCTCGGTGCACCCGATCCCAGCGCTTGTCACGATCCATGGCCCAGTAGCGACCGCTGATGGTGCCGATGACGCCCACGCCCTCCAGGCGCTGCTGCAACGGTTCCAGGTAGCGCCAGGCGCTCTTCGGCGGCGTATCGCGGCCGTCGAGGAAGGCGTGCAGCACCACCTCGAGCGCTGCGTCGCGCGCTGCGTCGATGAGGGCGAAGAGGTGCTGGAGCGAGGAGTGCACGCCGCCGTCGGAGACCAGCCCGAGCAGGTGCAGGCGCGCCGGCCGCGCGCTGGCGCGTGACAGCACGGTGGAGATGACCGGGTTGCTGCGCAGGGTGTGGTCGGCGACGGCCACGTCGATGCGCGAGATGTCCATCATGGCGATGCGGCCGGCGCCGAAGTTCAGGTGCCCGACCTCGCTGTTGCCCATCTGCCCCACGGGCAGGCCGACGTCGGGGCCGCTGGTGCCGATGAGCGTGGAGGGATAGCCGCTCTTCAGTGCGTCGAGGTGCGGCGTCTTCGCCATGCGGATGGCGTTGCCGTCGGCCTCGGCGCGCTCGCCGAAGCCGTCGAGGATGCACAGCACCAGCGGGCGAGGACGGTGCGGCGCGGCGGGCGTGGGCGGCTCGATCATCCCGCTACGTTTGCCGCGCCGGGCGCGCGAGAGCAAGCCCGTCCCGCCCGGCTGCGCCGCCGCCTGGCCGGCGCGGACGCCCTCGCTACTCGACGGCGGAGTCGATGGTCAGCGCGCCGGCCCCGACGGCCAGCGGCGCGCTCGGGGTGGAGACGTTGGCGGCGTCGACCTGAACGGTCTCGGTCGAGTTCTGGATGACGACCTTGAGCTGCGCGCCGGTGGGCTGCACCTGGCCGGCGATGACGATGTTGGCGCCGGCCTGGTCGATGAGCGCCTGCGAGCGCGCGTTGTTCTCCAGCATCACGTTGTCGAGCGAGACGTCGCCGCTGGCGTCGAACAGCCCGAGCCCATCGCCGACCTCCACCGTGTCGAGGTCGACAACGATGGGCTTGGCCAGCGTGCCCGAGATCTTGCCCCCGATGATGATGATGCCCTTGGACTGCAGGGCGCCGAGGCCGACCAGGCTGTTGGCCTCGATGGTCGTGTCCTGCACGCTGAGCGCCGGCTGCTGCAGCGTGCCGGCCAGCTTCTGCGCCCAGAGGCCGCGCTCCAGGTTGCCGAGGACCGCCATCGAGGTGAGGTTGGCCACCGTGCCGCCGGCGCCGTCGAGGACCACGCCGTAGCTGTTGGCCTCCACCACCGTTCCGGTGACGGTCAGCTGGGTGCCATTGACGGCGACCAGGCCGTAGCCGCCGGTGAGCGAGACGCCGGCGTTGTCGTGGATGGATCCGCCATCGAGCGTGACCCGCACGTTGCTGGCCCACAGGCCGGTGGCGCTCTGCGAGAGGTCGACGTCGGTCAGCAGGATGCCGTCGGCGGGCAGGGTGTCCGGGCCGCCGAGGGCGATGTCACGCCAGCCGGCGAAGGCGCTGCGCGTGGCGCCGCTGACGGCGAGGCTCTCCAGCCTGGCCTGGGTGCCCTCCACGAAGACACCGATCGAGCCGCCGGTGACGGTGAACCCGATGACCGCCGAGCCGATGCCGCCGAGGACCTTCACCGCCGGCTGGTCGGCCGCGCCCTGGAGGGTCGGCGTCGCGCCGTCGGCGGCGACCAGGGTGACGCCTGCCTCGACCTGGAAGCTGCCCTGGAAGGTGTTCGTCTCCGCCACCACGCAGTCGCCGGATTGCGCCTGGGAGAGCGCGCTGCTCAGCGACGCGCCGTCGGCGCCCGCGTCGAACACCTCGTTGCAGCTGACCCCGCTGGGCGCGGCCGGCTCGTCGTCCGAGCAGCCCGCGAGCGCGGCGGCGAAGCAGAAGGTGGAGGCGAGCAGGAAGCGGTGGCTGGTCATGGGTGCCCGAAGGGTGGGTGTTGCGACCGCGGAGACGCGTTCCGGGTACGGATGCCTGCTTAGCGGGCCAGACTCCCGGGTGCACGTTCTACGGGACGGCTGCGGCCAACCTTCCCCGGAGACGTGTCGGCCGAGATCGCGGAAACCATTGGGCGAATCGGCGACCTCTCAAAAAGAGGAGCATCCGCAAGCAGGGCCGAGCAGGTCCGCTGCGCACGCAGGCGGGGCGCGGTCGTGGAGGATACGGGCCGCGACCCGACTAGCTGCGCGTCCCGCGTCCACTCGGTGGCACCTTTCCGCTCGAGGGCCGGTCGACGACCACGGTGGGGGCCCAGCCGCGCTCGGCCCGCTCGAGCTTGGCCTCGAGCTCGGCGATCTCGGCGGCGGAGCTCTTGTGCCCGGAGGCACGCAGCAGCTCCGCCGCGGCCGACAGGTGATCGCGCGCCTCGCCCGCTGCCGTCCCCTGCCCCGGCCGGGCGCCCCCGAGCAGACACTCCATGGCCACCGCGTGCGCGGCCGCCTCGAAGCGAGGGATGCGCGCGCGACGCGCGTGCTCGATGCTCTTGTCGGCCACCGCCAGCGCCTCCTGGGCGCTGCCCTTGCGGAGCAGGGCCTCGGCCATGGCGCGGGTGCCGTCGGCGAGCACCTCCAGCAGCCCGGCCTGGCGCGCCAGGTCGGTGGCCTGCCGCAACCGCTCCACCGCCGCCGAGGGATCGCCGGCGGCGAGCTCCGCCTGACCGAGGTTGGAGGCGCAGACGGCGATGTACTTCACCCAGCGCGCGGCGCGCGCGGCGGCCAGCCCCTCTCCGAAGCGCGCGGCGGCGCCGGTGAAGTCGCGCCGCTCGAAGGCGATGGCGCCGAGGTTGATCAGCGCATCGAGCTCGCCCTGCTGGTCGCCGGCGGCGCGCCGCAGCGCCAGGGCGCGGTGGTAGCTCTCCTCGGCGCCGGAGAGATCGGCGTCGTAGTAGAGGCGGATACCGCCCAGCGTGTTGTGGAGGCGGGCCATGGCCTGCTGCCAGACGGCCAGGTCCGCGCCGGCGGCGTGCTCGGCGCGAGCGCCGAGGGCCAGGCCGCGCTCGCAATCCGCTCGCGCGCCGGAGGTGTCGCCGGCCTCGAGGCGGGCGAAGGCGCGCGTGGCCCAGAGCTGCACGCCGAGGCCGCCGGCCGCGGTGTCGCCGACGGCGCCGAGGGCGCGATCGATGGCCGCGCGCTGGTCCTCAGCGCGGCCGCAGTCCTTCAATACGCGGGAGCGATCCAGCTCGAGCCATGCCTCGGCCACCCGATCGTCGCCGTGACGCGCCAGCGCGGCGGCGGCGTCGTCGAGCGCCGCCAGCGCGGCGTCGTAGCGCCCGGCGCGCGCCCGCATCAGCGCCAGCTCGCGCATGCCCCCGGCCAGATCCGGGCCTGCCGTATCGCCGAGCTCCAGCGCGCGCTCGTAGAGCGGCGCGGCGTCGTCGTGCGCCGAGACGCGCGCCGCGCGGCGGGCGGCGGCGAGGTAGGCGACGCGCGCCGCGACCAGATCCCCGCCCGCGGCGAGGTGCGCGGCCACCTCGGCCTGCGCCGTGCCGGCGCCGCCGGGACGGTCGCCGAGCCAGCCCGCGACCACCAGGTGACCCGGCTGTCGCCCCTTCTCCGGGATGGACCGATAGGTGAGGTCGCGCAGCGCCTGGGTGTGGAAGGCGAGCTCCGGCTCCCCGTCGAGGAGCGACGTCTCGCTGCGACGCACCAGGCCCTTGCGCTCCAGGGACTCGAGCGCCGTGGCCACATCGCGACGCACCGAGAGCGGATCGCCCGGGCGCTGGGAGCGCCGGCCCTCCAGCTCGCCGGCGTCGCCGAGCGCCTCCACCGCGCCGCGCCAGAAGACGCGTCCCACGATGGCCGCGCGGCGCAGCAGGTCGCGCTCGCCGCGCGGCAGGCCGTCGAGCCGTGCTTGCAGCGCGCCCTGCACCGTCTCCGGCAGCTCGATCTGGCCGAGGCGATCGGCGCGCCAGCCGGTGGGCCGCTGCTCATCGTCGAGGACGATGGCCCCGCGCTCGACGAGGAGGCGCACCAGCTCGCGGGCCAGCTCCGGGCTGCCCTCGGCGCGCCCCACCAGGGCGTCGACGATGCGCTCCGGCGCACCGCCAGGCGGGAGCAGTGCGGCCAGGAAGCGACGGATGTCGGCGGCGGGAAGTGGCGCGAGCTCGATGCGCGTGGCGGCCTCGTCGGGCAAGCTGGTCTCCGACCAGCGAGGGCGGCGCTCGGCCAGCTCTCGGCGCGCCGAGAGCACCAGCAGCACCGCCGCGTCGCCGAGCGCCTGCGGAAGGCGTTCGAGCACATCGAGCGATCGATCGTCGGCCCACTGCAGGTCGGTGCACAGCAGGCAGGCCGCGCGATCGCCGGCCAGACGCCGCACCCAGGCGGCCAGGGCGGCGAGCATGGCGTCCTCGCCCGCCAGCTGCTCCGGGGGCGCACCGCTGGCGGCAGGGTCGCTGTCGCCACCGGGCTCGCCGATGAGGGAGGCGAGCGTCCCCGCGGCCAGCTCACCCGCGTCGGTGTCGTCGGGACCAAAGGCGCGCGCGATGCCGGCGGCGACGCGCGCGCGCGCCTCGCTCGTCGGCTCGGCGCTGCGCACGCCGAAGCGCTGGCGCAGGAGGCGCTCCAGGAAGGAGAGCGGCGCGGCGCGGTCGGTGGCGCCGAGCACCGCGGCCGCGCGCAGCACCTCCGGGTGCCGCGCGTCGTCGCCGAGGCGCGCCGCCAACTCGTCGACCAGGCGGCTCTTGCCGAGCCCCGCCTCGCCCACCAGCTCGACCACGCGCGCCCGCGGCTGACGGGCCAGCGCGTCGAAGGCGCCCTGGAGGATGGCCAGCTCGCGCTCGCGCAGGAAGGGCTCGGCGCCGGCGGTCCGGTGGGAGGGCTGCGCCTCCTCGGCGCGCTCGCGCAGCACCCGGTGCACCGGCACCGGCTCGGACACACCGCGCAGCCGCACCGGGCCGCGTGACTCGACCTCGAACCAGCGCTCGATGAGGCGGAAGGTGGCCTGACCCACCAGCACCTCGCCGGGCCTGGCGATGCCCTCGATGCGGCTGGCCACGTTGACCGTCCAGCCCATGACGTCCGGCGAGGCGCTGCCGCGCGCGCCGACGGAGCCGACCATCATCCACCCGGTGTTGATGCCGATGCGCATGTTCACCGGCGTGCCGTAGCGGGCCACGGTGCGACGCGAGACCTCGGAGATGCGCTCCATGATGGCCAGCGCGGCCTGCACGGCGCGGCGCGGATCGTCCTCGCCGGAGAGCGGCACGCCGAACACCGCCATCACCCCGTCGCCGATGTACTTGACGATGCGCCCGCCGCGCCGCTCCACCTCGGCGGTCACCGGCTCGAAGCAGTCGTTGGCCAGCTCGCGCACCCGGTCGGGCTCCAGCCCGGCGGAGATGGCGGTGAACTCGGTGAGGTCACCGAACAGAACGGTGGCCAGCTTGCGCTCCTCGGACCAGGCGTCGCTGCTCGGGGGCGCCGTGGATCCGGGCGCCAGCGAGGCGGCTGGCAGCGAGGCCGGCGGCAGCGAGACCGGTGGCAGGAGCGCGGCGGCAGGCTGTCCGGCGCGGCGTCGGTGGTCGGCGTCGCCGCAGCGCGCACCGACGCGCCGCATTGCTCGCAGAAGCGAGCGGTGGCCGACACGCGGGCGCCGCACGCCGCGCAGCTGCTCGGCGGCGGGGCCAGGCCGAAGGTGGCCAGCACCAGGTCCTGCATGCCGCGCTGCCCCTCGTCGGTGGGGGCCGCCAGCTCCTGGGCGTGGAACAGCTCGCGCAGCATCTCCGCCCCGCGCTCGTCGTCGCCGGCGGCCAGCAGGAGCGAGGAGAGCTCGCGCTGCCACGCCGGGTCGAGGCCGGGGCAGCCATGATCACGTCGTTCGGGCCTCCATGGTGTAGCCGACGATGTTCAGCCGGGCGCGGTCGCTGGCCGGCAGGTCGTCGAGCGCGGTGTAGGCGGGCGCCGAGGCAGCGGCGGCGAAGACACCGGTGAGGTCGGCGCGGTCATCGAGGACCATCTGCAGCGCGGCCTGGTGGGTACCGGCGAAGGCCTCGCTGGCGAAGACCCGATCGGGATCGGCGCCGGCGCTGCGCACCCATGCGCGCGGCAGGAGGTAGCCGGCCGTCGACTCGCGATCGACCCAGGCGGCGCGGAGCCCGCGCAGGGCGCGCGGCTCGACCGGGCGCCGCCTGGCGCCGACGATGGCGGCGCGGAAGGTGGTGGCGCCGCCGCGCACCACGCGCACCAGCACGCGGCCGCCGAGCGCCTCGACGCGCGCGCCGACCAGCGGCGGCGTCCAGCCGATGTCGGCGCCGCCGCTACCGAGGAGCTGGGCGAGCTCGCCGTAGCTCTCGGCCACGCGCGCCTCGACCAGCCACCCCGCGCCCAGCCAGCGCCGCAGGAACCACTCCATGCGCGCCGCCAGGCGCGCGGGCGGCGCACCGCGGAGGGCGGCGCCACGAAGCGCAGCGGCGCGCGGCGCCGCCGGTCACGTACCAGGCGCACCTGCCGGGCGCGTCACCCGGAGCACCTCGCGGCGAGTGGTCCGCTCGCGCACGGCCTCGCGCGCCAGGGCGTCGGCGCGCTCGTTGAGGATGACGCCGGCGTGCCCCGGGACGTAGTGGAGGCGCACGCCGGTGCGCCTGGCCAGCGCCTCGCGGAGCTCGGCGACGAGCTCGGTGTTGGCCTTGGCCTTCCACCCCTTCTGCACCACGCCGATGGTGTACTGGCTGTCGGTGTGCACCAGCAGCGGTCGGGTGCCGTCGCCGACCTCGTCCAGCACGCGCAGCACCGCGGTGAGCTCGGCGATGTTGTTGGTCAGGCCGTCGCCGAGGTACTCGCTGAGCTCGACGCGCTCGTCGCCATCGAGCACCACCACGCCGAGCCCGGCGGGCCCCGGGTTGCCCGAGCACGCGCCGTCGGCGTAGGCCACGATGGCGTTGGCCGGGACATCTGCCGGCTCGACCGATGCGGCGGAGCCCTTGGCCGCGCCCCCGCGTCGCGCCTTGGCGGCGGCGGGGGCAGCCTTGGCGGCAGCGGGCGGCGGGGACTCGGCCGGGCCGCAGGTGTCGTCGGGCAGAGGGGCGGCCTCGAGGATGGTCAGGTTGTCGGCGCGGGCGTCGTAGCGGCGCCCGTCGTTGGGCTTGTAGCGGACCTCGACGCGCCCATTGGTCGCGGCGAGCCGACCGCCTTCGTCGGCGCGGGCGAAGACCTTCTGACCTCGGAGAGACGCTCGGACCCAGGGCACGAGGGACAGCTTACTTCGTCCGACGCGCCGGCGCGCGGGAGGACGCCTCAGGTCGTGGAGAGCGCGCGCGCGTGCATCTCGATCCAGCGGTCGGCAGCGGCATTGGCAGCGGCCAGCATGGCCCCGGGGTCGCGCGCCGCGTGGCGGCGGCTCAGCGCCAGGAACTGCGCGCCATGCGCGGCGTCGGCTTGCAGGTGCACGAGCACGAAGCGCGCCTGGCGCGGCTCCAGCCCCAGCTTGCCCAGCGCCTGGCGCGCGTCGCCGGCGATGTGCTCCGCCACGCCCTCCAGCGCGCTCAGCGCTCCGAGGGAGGTAGCGCACATCCGGCGCGGCCTCGCCGAGCGCTTCCCAGAGCTGCTCGAAGGCGGTCACCTCGGCCGGAGCGTCGGCGCTGGGCGTGCGTCCGAACGCCAGCAGGTCGGCCTCGGCGAGGCGGTAGTGGTCCCGCTCCTCGACCGCCGACTCGGCGAGCAGGGCGGTGACGTCCGGGAGGATGCAGCGCTGCGACGCCGCGCGCAGGCGCTCGCCGCTGCGGCGGGTGTAGTGGAACATCATCTCCAGGAAGGCCAGGTACCTGGCCCCGGTGACGCCCGGCAGCCAGGCGCGCACGGCGTCCGCCATCCTCCGCGGCACCGCGCGCAAGGCGTCGACCGGATCGGCGGCGCTCATCCGTCCTCCTCTTGCATCAGTGGCCAGAGCGCGCGCGCTGCCTGGTGTCGGTGGGCGCGCGCGCGGCCTGCGTCGGACAGCTCGGCGGCCAGCACCACGCGGGCGTCGAGCCAGCCGCGACCGAGGCCCCGCCCGGTGGCCGTGGGGGGGGGGCGCGCGCCGGCGCGCCCCGGCCGGCCACCGCCATGCACCAGCTCGAGCTCGAGGATGGTGCCGGTGCGGCACGCCAGGGTGGGCATGATGCTGGCGAAGTTGCCGAGCGAGTAGGCGACGAGCGCCAGGCGCGGCGGCCCGCCCCCGGCGACCTGCACCGGGCAGGCGGGATCGGCGCCGCCGACAGAGACCAGCTCCACCGGCTGCAGCACGTGCGGCGAGCTGCCGAGGACCAGGTCGGCCCCGAGCTCGACGAGGCGGTGCGCATGGCGACGCATCAGCGCATCGGGCCAGTACTCGTACTCGTGTCCCCAGTGCGGCATGACCACCATCAGGTCGGCGCTGGCGCGCGCTCGCCCGAGGAGGGCGGCCAGCTCCGCGAACGGAGGCGGGTGGCGGGGGTCGCCGAAGCGCACCACCGGCACCCCGGCGGGCGCACGCGCCGGATCGTCGCCGGGCAGGTGGTTGATGCCGAACGTCGTCGCCAGCGCGGCCACGCGTAGTCCATCGAACCTCGAGCAGCGCCGAGGCGTCGCCCGCCTCCGGGCCGCCGAGGCAGGCGATGCCGCGCGCGCGCACCGCGCGGCGGGTGCTGGCCAGGCCGCCCTCGCCCTGGTCGAGCGCGTGGTTGTTGCACACCGAGAGCACGCGCGCCGTGCCGGGGCGGGTCGCTCTCCAGCCGTCGAGGTAGGCCTCCGGCGCGTTGTAGTGCAGGGTCTCGTAGACCAGGCGAGGCACCGGCCGCGACGCCACCACCGGCGTCTCCAGGTTGGCGAAGGCCAGGTCGGCGCGCGCCAGCCGCGCGGCCACGCCCGGGGACAGGGCGTCCGCCCAGCCGCTGCGGATCCACATCAGGTCCCCGACGGCAGCGACGGTGAGCGTGCGCTCGCCTCGTTGTCGGGGCGAGCGCCACGAGCCGCCGGCCACGTAGTCGGCCATGCGTGCGTGGTGGCGTGCGTCCTCGGGCGTCGGCGCCTGCTGGCGGTGAGCCAGGCTCTTGACGATGTAGCGGAGGTTCTTGTCCCAGCGCCACAGCGGCCAGCGCTCGTCCTCGTAGCGGAGCGTCTCGTAGGCGCTGCGCACGCTGCCGGCGATCATCGGCCAGGCCCCGGGCCACGCTGCAGGGGCCGCCGCCGCAGGTCGGTGAGCTCGACCTTGCCCTCGATGTCCATGGGCCCGGCGCGCAAGGCCGCCACCATGACCGCCAGGTAGCCGTCGTAGATGGGCGCGCCGCGTTCGAGAAGCACCGGGCGGATGCGGCGGTGGAGCGCGGGCAGGTTGTACCCGGGGACGCGTGGGAAGAGGTGATGGTCGAGGTGGTAATTGAGCCCGCTCCACAGCCACGTCCACACGGCGTTGCTGCGCGCGGTGGTGGCGCCGCGGAAGCGGCTGCCGCGCCAGTCGTTGGCGTGGTGGTCGGCGATGGACTTCAGACCGTTCCAGGGGCTGGCGAAGAGCACCGGCAGCAGCCAGAGGTGGGCGGCGGCGCCGAGCAGGCCCGAGCGCCGGAGCACGACGAAGAGCGCGGCGTAGAAGATCCCCATGGCCACCAGGACGCACGCGTGCCGCCGCAGCGCCGCTCGCGGGAAGTGCTGCCAGGGGTAGACGAGGTTGAAGTAGAGGATGCTCAGCGGCAGCCCGAAGACCACCACCGCGTAGTAGAGGACGACCGACGCCGGCGACCGCCCCGCGTTGTAGGCGTCCGGGTCGCGCTCGGTGCGGTTGTAGCGGTGGTGGGCGAGGTGATCGTGGCGGAGCGGCTCGTGCGCCAGGCCGGCGAGCAGCCCCACGCACCAGCCGAAGAGCGCGTTCTGCCAGCGGCGGCGGAAGAGATTGTCGTGCCAGGACTCGTGCGCGAGCTGGATGACGCCGTTGACGAAGAACCCCGCGGCGAGCCAGCACAGCACGCGCAGCGGCCAGCTGCCGGTGTGCAGGCTGGCGACGCCGAGGCCGACCCAGCCGGCCAGCAGCACCGCCAGCCGCGCCGCCGAGCGCAGCGGTCGCACGCGCAGGAGCTCGACGAGCTCGTCGCGCGACAGACCGAAGGCCGATGGCGGAAGGTCCACGCTGTCCGGAGGGTAGCGGCTCACAGGTAGCGTCGCACTCGGCGCCGGTACGCCTGGTAGGTGGAGCCGAGCGCTGCGGCCAGGTGGCGCTCCTCGGCCAGGACCAGCGCGTGCATCAGCGCGCCGATGGCAGCGCAGGCGGCGAGCACCAGCGCGCACGGCGCCCCGGTTGTGATGGCCGACAGGGACAGGAACGAACAGACGTAGATCGGATTGCGCGAGACGCGGAAGGGCCCCGCATCGCGCAGCGCGGGGCGCTCGGTGTCGTCCTGGCCGACGCGGAACGACCGCCCCATGGCCGCCTGACAGGCGAGCATGCCCGCCAGCGCCAGCCCACCGCCCACCCAGCCGGCGAGCGGGGGCACGCCGAGCAGCGGGGTACCGAGGAAGCTGGCGCGGAAGGGCGCCGAGAGCGCGAAGGCGACCAGCCCCGCGGCCCAGACCATGGAGGCGACGGCGATGGCGCGGGTGATGCGCTGGTGCCTCCCGCCCTGCGCCCGGTACAGCACCAGCGGGCTCTCTCCGAAGCGCGCTCGATGCACCAGGGCGGAGAGGAACTGGCCGGCCACCAGGTGCAGCGAGGCGAAGCCCAGGTACAGCGCGGGCTGCTCGATGATCCCGCTCATCCCTCGACCTCCGCGGCGATGCCGAGGTGCTGTCGCATCCAGGTGGCCGCCTCCGCGGCGAAGGCGCGGTGGCGACGCTCGCCCCACAGGCCCTCGAAGGCGGCGATGTTGACGCTGAGCACGCCGCGGAAGGTGAAGCTGGTCGCGCCCCAGGTCGGTGTGTGCCCGCGCATACCGCGGATGGCGAAGGGGCAGCGCCGGAAGTAGCGGTCGAGATCTCCGACGTGGGTGAGGACCAGCGTGGCCGCGCGCGGATCGTCGAGCAGACCGGGACGCGCGCCGGCGCGCAGGCTTCGCCGCGAGACGACCCGGCACAGGGTCAGGTACTCGAGCAAGGTGGCCCACGGGACGCCGGCGCGCATCTCCTCGGCCACCCGCGCGCGCACCAGCGCCGCCAGCGCCGCAGGGTCGGCGAGACGCGCGCGCGCTTCGCCCAGCGGAACCTCGACGGCCAGCGCGGAGCACGGGGTCTCCAGCGTCGCCGGCGCACCCAGCGCCTGGCGCAGGTCGACGGGGACACGCAGGCGCACGCGCGCGTCGTCGTCGGCGCCGACCTCGGTGGCCACCACGGCCGCGAGCATGGACGCGAAGAAGACGTCGGAGGGCGACACGCCGGGTGGCAACTGCCGCTCGCCGAACGGAGCGCGCAGCGTGCGCACCGTCTGAGCGCCTATGTCCGCGCCGTCGCGGCCGAGCGACATGCCGCGCCGCGCGAGGAGCGAGCGCCGCGGCCGGGCTGCGCCGACGAGCAGCGGCAGGCGGCGCGCGATCTCCGCCAGCGCCCGCTGCTCGGTCAGCGCCGGCGCGCCGAGCCCCGGCCCGCGGGCCTCGCCATGCATGTGCGAGAAGAGCCTCTCGAGCAGGAGGCCGAAGGCGCGTGCATCGCCGAGGGCGTGATGGAGCTGGAGCGCGAGCAGCCACGGCGCCGCCCCGCCGGTGACCGGCCCGAGGCGCATGCGCAGCGGCACATCGCCACCGAGATCGACGCCGGTCGACAGCGCGCGCCTCACCGCTTCGGCGAACGGCATCGGGGCCGGCGTCACCTCGACCACCGCCTCGATCTGGGCGTCGCTGCGCGGCACCTCCAGCCAGCGGCCTTGCGGCTCGAGCCAGGCGACGCGCAGGCGCGGGGTCTCCGCGACGAGCGCACGGACGGCGCGGCGCAGCTCGGCCACATCGGGCGGCGCGTCGAGCTCGACCAGCAGCGTGACCCAGATGGGCGCCACCGCACCATCGAGCCGCGCCAGCAGTCGGTCTACGACGCCCGCGCGCATGCCTCGCTCCATCCCTCGAACAGCGTTCGCGGCGCGCCCGCCGCCAACCGCGCGCCAGCGATGGCTGCCCGCGCTGCCGCCGCGCCGCCGGCGAAGCGCTGGAAGACGATCTCGTCGGGCCGCGAGAGGTGCAGCCGCACGCCGACCGGCAGGTATCCGCGCGCGCGCAGCAGCGGCGCCCCTCGCGCCATGACGCCGGCGTCATCCACCGCCAGGTGCACCAGGTCGACGCGCGCCGGCGTTTCCCAGACATGCGCCGGCAGCGCCTCGGCGCCGGGGCGCGGGGCGAGGACGCGCCGCTCCAGCGACAGGCCGGCAGAGCGCTCGATGGATCGCAGCGTCCAGCCGTCGCCTTGCGACGACGTCTCCGGCGCCACGCGCTCGGCGCAGCGTGGCACCGGGCCACCGGCCAGCGTCTCCTCCAGCCAGCCGGCCCACGGCCCATCGGGCACGGCGCATCGGCGCGGCGATGCCACCGTGGTGGCGATGTACGAGGTCATGGACACGGCGTGCATGGCGTCGGCGCGGCCGAAGCCCACCACGTCCTCGTCCACGGCCCAGCCGACGACCAGGCCGGTGGGGACGGCGCGCATGCGGCGCTGTGCGTAGCGCTGGGCCAGCGCGTGCACGGTGGTCGTGGCCTGGTGCACGAAGGCGTACGTCCGGCCGAGCTGCTCGAGGAAGAATGGCCAGAGCGCAGCGGCGTCGTGACCCGCACGGAGGCGATGGCGCGGATGCACGAACGACAGACAGGAGTCGACGGAGTCGAGGTGCGGGTCCTTGTGCCAGAAGGCGGTGTGACCCACCAGCTCACCGCGCTCGTCGAGCTCGCCCGCGCTGGCCAGCGTGCCGGACGCCCAGAGCGCGTCGAGCTCGCCGGCGTCGTAGAGGGAACGCTGCGAGTAGGTCTCGCCATAGCAGGCACGGACCAGCGCCGTGAGCCGAGGGCCGTCGCCGGGCCGCAGCCAGCGACAGCGCGGGACGGGGAGGGGCGCCAGCGTCAGCGGGCCGAGGCGCGTCGCCAACGGCACGTCGATGGCCGTCAACTCGGCCCTCGGGGACCCAGGCGGGACGGCAGGCGACATGGTTCATCGAACATCGGCGCGGCTCGTCGGATCGTACCCGACGAAGGCGCACTTTCACCGGCGCGACGCGGTGGATGCGCTGGCACTGTCGCTGTCGGCCATCACGACGCGAAGGGAGCCTCGCAGCGCGCAAGGCGCTACGCAGCGTCAGGCGCGCGCCGCGCGAGCGCGCTCGGCAGCGCGCTTCTCCATCCAGCGCACCGAGCGAGAGACGAGCGTCTCCAGGGTGCGCAGATCGACGTCGTCGAGCTTCTTGATGTAGAGGCACGCCTTGCCCGTCTTCACCTTGCCGAGCTTCCCCAGGAGCGGCCCGTACTCGGTGAAGCCGGGCGTGACGTAGAGGGTGAGAGCGCTCTTGCGCGGCGAGAAGCCAGTGAGGCAGGCGTCACCCTCGTGGCCGCTGTCGTACACGTAGTGGTACGAGCCGAAGCCAACGATGCTCGTGCCCCACATCCTGGCGGGCTTGCCGGTGGCCTTCTTCATGAGCGCCAGCAGCTTCTTGGCGTCCTTGCGCTGCTGCTCGTCCTCGATGGACGCGATGAACGCGCTCACGCTCTGCGTGGTGGGGCGGGTCTTGGTCTCGGCCATCCGTGGAGGCTAGATCAACCGCCGGACTGGAAGAAACCACGCAGACAGCAAGACACGACCTCCGCGCCCTCAGGCCCTCCGTGGCTCCGCGTCTCGGCCTTCTTCCGACCGCTTCTTCCTGCCCAGCGCCAGCGCGAACACCGCCAGCAGCCACACGCGGGCATCGATGCCGGACGGGGCGCCGGCGAGGCGACATCCGCAGCCGTCGTCGCCCTCGCCGCCCGGCTCCACGCCGGCACCCGCGCCCGCGCCGGCGCTCGGGGCGCCGGCGCCGGACGATCCGCCGGACGCGCCGCTGCCCTCGCCGCCGCTCCCCGATCCGCCGCCCGCCCCGCTGGCGCCGCTGCCCTCGGGCGGCGGGTTGGCCACGCAGTCCCCGAGGCTGTGCTCGATCGCGCCCAGAGCCACCGCGCCAGCGGGGCGCTGGCGCGCACAGAAGTCGTCCGGCACGTCGTCGCGCGCGCTCCCCTGCCCGACCAAGGCGTCGGCGGGGCCCTCGAGGAGGAAGTCGCCGCCGAGCGGGTCGACGTAGAGCGCGTCGAAGAAGGCGGCGTCCTGCTCGACGAGGTTGTTGCCCGGCGTGAACGTGCCGCCGTCGCGCTCGCGGATGCCTCCCTCGAGCACGTTGCCGTCCGCCTCGCCGGTGGTGGTCTCGAAGCGGAAGTCGATGCCCGCCGTGCCCACCAGGGTGTTGGAGAGGATGCGCGTATCGACGGAGCGGTTGAGATAGATGCCCACGTCGTTGCAGCCGATGATCACGTTGTTGCGCATCAGCCCACCGGTGTGCTCGACCGAGCAAGGCACGTTCTCGTCGAAGGCCGGGGCGCAGTACTGCGCACCGGTGCCGCCGCCACCGAAGGAGAGCCCGATGCGCGTGCCGCCGGTGGCCAGGTCGAGTGTGCAGGCCACCAGGTTGCGCTCGTAGAGCCCACCGTGGCCGCCGCTCTTCATGAAGGCGCCGTAGCTCACCCCGTCGCCGCCGTCCTTGTGCCAGTCGTGCAGGAAGTTGCCGCGCACCACCCAGGCGTCGCCGGTGTCGATGTTCAGCTTGGTCACCGGCGAGTCGGTGGCACGTGGGGCGGTGTCCCCGATGTCGCAGTACTCGATGAGGCCGCGGTGGGGGACGTCGTAGACGCCGCCGTCGCCCGGGGCGGCGTTGACCTTGAGCTGGGCGTTGAAGTCGCGGACGCGGCTGTGGCGCAGGGTGAAGTCGGTGGCCTTGCCGGTCACGTGGAAGGCGTGCTCGCAGTCCGGGTGCGACGCGCACACGCCCTGGATATCGAGCCCTTCGAACCGCCAGAACGCACCGCTGACGCGGAAGCCCTCCAGGCCGGAGACCTCGATGTGCGCGCCGAGATGATTGGCAGCGCGCACCACGATGGGCGCGCCGTTGCTCATGCCGCCCTCCACGCCACCGGCGCGGTTGGTACGCCGGCCCCACGCGGGAGCGGCGGCATCGACTTCATCGTGGACCTGTGAGCCACGCCGCGACACGGAGC
>JBBJMR010000319.1:0-9942 GCA_037720395.1 Polyangiaceae bacterium | reverse complement strand
CACGCCCACGGCGACGCCGACGACCTCAAGGTCAACCTGAGCAGTGATCCGCCGCTGGGCCAGGAAGACATCGTGCTCTTGCTGACGCTGGGCATGACGCGCGCGGAGATCGACAGTGGCCTGGCCTCGTCGCTGGGCGAGACGGTGGGCCTGGAGGCGCTGACCTCGCTCACCGGCGCGGACAAGGCCGTCAAGCGGGTGGTGCCGCTCATCGACGAGTTCCGCTTCGGCACCGGCTACTCGTCGCGCACCGGCCGCACCGAGCCCACGGTGACGGTGGGCAAGAAGATCACCGAGAAGGTGCGCGCCAACGTGACCACCGGCATCACCGAGAACCGCGAGGTGCGCTCGGTCATCGAGTGGCGCATGGGCAAGCGCGTCAGCGTGCAGGGCAGCTACGACAACGCCAACGACACCGGCAGCTCCACCCTGGGCAACATCGGCGCCGACCTGCGCTGGCGGCTGGAGTTCGAGTAGCACCTCGGCCGCCGCACCTCGGCGCGCGCATCCTTGCAGCGTCCGGGTCGCGATCTGGTATCGAGGGGTGGGTGCGCACAGCGGCCGAACGCCTCGTCCTGCGCGTCGCGCTCGCCCTCGCCGCGCTGTTCCTCGCCGCGCCGGCGCGTGCGCAGCCGGCCACCGCGGCGGCACCGGGCGAGGAGGTCACCCAGGGGTCGGTGCTCCCCGAGCTCGGCGAGCCCCCGGATCAGGCGGCGTTCCTGGGCAAGCCGGTGCGGCGCGCCGAGGTGGTGCTGAGGACGCGCTGGACATCGCCCCGCCCGGTGCTGGCCTCGGTGCGCCTGGAGAGCCCTACGGGCCGGAGGTGGCGCGCGCGGCGCGCGAGCTGACCGAGAGCGGGCGCTACGCGCAGGCGCGGGTGGAGGTGGCCGCGGAGGGCGACGGGGTGCGCATCACCGCGCGCCCTGCCCCGCCGGCTCGTCGATACCATCCGCGTCGACGGCGGCGAGCTGGACCTGGCGCAGACCCTGGAGGCCGCGGGCATCGCCGAGGGCGGCGAGCTGACGGCGCCGCACCTGGCGGTGATCGCCGGGCGGGTGGAGGCCCTGTACGCCTGGCGCGGCTTCACCGCGGCGCGCGCGCGCATCGACGCCGTGGACACCGACGACCCGGCGAAGGTGGCCATCACCCTGGACATCGAGGCCGGCGCGGCGCGCACGGTGACCCGGCGCGGGTTCGTGATCGAGCCCGCCCCCGACCGCCAGGTCGGTGACCTGAAGACGGCCTACGCCGTGGCAGCCGGCGACCGCGCCGACGAGACGGCGCTCGGAGACGCCGACCGCGGCCTCGGAGAGCAGCTCCGCAAGAACGGCTTCCCGCGCGCGCGCGTGAGCCATCGCCTGCTCCACCAGGGCGACAAGACCTTCCTCTACGTCTACCTGACGCCCGGTCCGCGCCTGGTGCCGACCTTCGAGGGCAACCGCGCCTTCGACGACGAGGAGCTGGAGGAGGCGCTGGAGCTCGGCGCCGGCGGCGAGCCGAACCTGGCCGAGCTCGGCGCGCGACTGCGTCTCTTCTACGTCAAGCGCGGCTTCCTCGACGTCGAGGTGCGCGCCGCCGAGCGCGGCCGCCCGAGCGACGCGGTGCACTTCCTGGTCTTCGAGGTGCGCGAGAACCCGCAGGTGCGCGTGGTGCGCCGGGTGTTTCCCTGCCTCACCGGGGCCGAGCTCGACGCCGACGAGGTGGGCGGGGAGATCGACAGCTTCCTCGAGGAGGAGCTGCCCGGCGCCGAGCTCTTCAACGCGCCCGACGCCAGCGCCGTGAACGACACCTTCGGCCCCACCCAGGGCAGCGGCGGCCGCGCCAGGCCGACGCGCCTGGCGCCGGAGGCGACCTTCGCACCGGAGACCTACGAGCGAGCCATGGTGCACGTGCGCGATCTGTTCCGCGCCCGTGGCTACCTGGACGTCATCGTCGGGCCGGTGAGCGTGATGCGCGCCACCTGCTCGCGCCGCTCGCCGCCCGGCGTCTGCCGGCCGCTGACACCGACCGAGACGGTGGCCGCGGTGTGCCGTGCCGACGCGCTCGGCTTGCCCCTCGCCGAGCCGGAGGTGCCCGAAGCGCTGGGATGCAAGCCGGACCCGGCGCACGGGGTGGAGTGCTCGCCGGTGCTCACCCTGCGCATCCCCATCCACCCCGGGCCGCGCACACGCCTCTGGGACCTGGCCTTCGACGGCAACCGCGCCTTCACCGAGAAGGAGCTGGCCGACGTGGCCGAGCTCGACCTCGGCAAGCCACTGAGCAGCGTGGAGGTCGAGGCGGCGCGGGTGCGCCTGCTCGATCGCTACAAGAACCGGGGCTACGCCTACGCCGAGGTGCGCGCCGCGGTCGAGCCGTCCGGCGACCACACCCGGGCGAGGGTGCGCTTCGTGGTCACCGAGCGCGAGGCGGTGGTCATCGACGACTTCGTGGTCATCGGCGCCGTGCGCACCAGCGAGGGCCTGGTGCTGCGCCGCCTGGCGCTGCGGCGCGGCGGGCTCTTCCGCGCCGACCTGGCGCGCACCAGCGAGGAGCGCATCGCCACCCTGGGCACGTTCTCCAGCGTGGCCATCGCCCTCGAGGACGCCGAGATCCCCGAGCGTCGCAAGCGGGTGGTGATCACCGTCGTCGAGCAGCTGCCGCAGTACCTCGACCCGCGCATCGGCTTCTCCACCGGCGAGGGCATCCGCTTCGGGGTGGAGTACGGCCACCGCAACATCGCCGGCGAGGCGGTGCAGCTCACCCTGCGCGTGCAGCTCAGCTACCTGTTCGACTTCATGATCATCGACTCGCAGGTGGAGCAGAACCTGAAGCAGCTCGAGGTCAGCGAGCGCCTGGAGCGGCGCAACACCGCCACCGTGACCTTCCCGGAGATCGGGCTCGGCCCGCTCATCAGCCTGAGCATCGATGGCGTCGACGTGCGCGACAACCAGCGCGACTTCGGGATCACCAAGGACGCCATCGGCCCGACGCTCACCTACCGGCCGACGCGCCAGCTGGCGACGCAGCTCGGCGCCTCCCTGGAGCTCAACGACGTGCTCCTCTTCCAGGGCGAGACGGTGGAGCAGGCCATCGCCGCCAACGACGCGCTGGCCACACTGCTGCGCGTGCCGGACGGGCGCACCTTCGCCGTGGCGCAGCGCCTCGGCGTCTCCTGGGACCGCCGCGACAACCCCTTCTCCGCCACCCGGGGCACCTTGCTGGCGAGCGCGGTGGAGCACGTCAACGCCTTCCCGGCCGGCCAGTCGAGGGTCGCCAACGAGGAGCAGCAGCGGGAGCAGCAGAACATCGAGAGCCACTTCCTGCGCTTCACCAGCCGCGTGGCCGGCTACCTGCGCCTGAGCAAGAAGGGCCTGGCGCTCGCGCTCAGCGTCTCCGGCGGGTACATCGTGCAGCTCGAGGCGGACAGCCTGACCTACCCCGACCGCCTCTTCTTCCTGGGCGGGGTCGACTCCGTCCGCGCCTTCCTCTCCGACTCGGTGGTGCCCGAGGACGTGGCCCAGGCCATCCTCGACCCCGACCCCGACAAGCCGCTGCGCATCCAGGACGTCGGCATCCGCGGCGGCGACGTGATGGTCAACCCGCGCGCCGAGCTGCGCGTGCCGCTGAACGACACCTTCGCGGTGGGCATCTTCCTCGACGCCGGCAACGTCTGGCGAGATCCGGACGCGCTGTCGCTGTTCGACTGGCGCTACGCGGCCGGTGCCGGGCTGCGCCTGGCGACACCGATCGGGCCGCTGGCGCTGGACTACGGGATCAACCTGGACCGAAGGCCGTGGGAGGACTTCGGCGCGCTGCACTTCTCCATCGGGTTGTTCTGAGCTCGAGCCCGGCGTGGGCCGGAGGGCGTGGGACCCGTCGAAGCGGGCGTGCCGAGCCCACCGCGTCGTTGCCCTCAGGCTGTTCTTTTCCGACTGCGGCGAAGTGGGCACGGCACCGACACGTCGGCATGCGTGTGCCGGTCATCGAGCGTAGACTGCAGCCGGACCGTTCCACGGACCGTTGTTTCTTACCCTCTCGGAGGCCTCCATGAAGACGATGCATGTCCTTTCGCTGGCGATGGTGTTCGCCCTTCCCCTGTCCTTCGGCTGCAGCGACGACGCCGACGACGGCGCGGGCGGCACCGGCGGCGGTACCCCCAGCTCCGGCACGGGCGCGAGCGGCGGCACCGGCGCGACGGGCGGCGGCGGCGCGGGCGCCACGGGCGCGACCGGCGGCGGCGGCGCGGGCGCCACGGGCGGTGGCGGCGCTGGTCAGGTGGCGGCGGCGCGGGCCAGGGCGGCTCGGGCGGCGGCGGTAGCGCGGAGGCGCAGGCGTTCTGTGCGGAGTACGAGACCATCTGCACCTTCGTGACGCCGGACCCGCAGGACCCGGAGACGAAGCACTGGGACGACGCGGCTTCCTGCGTCGCTGGCTACGACGGGCTCCCCGCCGAAAAGCAGACATGCGTGGTGACGCACCTGGACAACGCCTCGCAGGCGGAGACTCCTGCCGTGAGCCCCCATTGCTGGCACGCGACCGGTGCGGGTCCCTGCGCGCCCTGATCTGCGAACCATCGCCGATGTGAAGGAGCGCGCCGGCAATCCGGCGCGCTCTTGCATTTCAGCGGGTACAGTGCGGCGGGTCGAGCGGGTAGATCGTCTCGTCACCCGCACACTGATGCTCGATAGCGTTCGGAGGGGACAGTCGTGCAGCTGCGTTGGTTGTTTGGAATTGCGATCTCCATCGGAGGCGCTGCTTGTGGCGACGAATTCACGCCGTCGGAAGCAGCTTCGACCGGCGGTCCGCTGCCGAGTGGCTCCTCCGGTAGCGGTGGTGCGCCTGGCGTCGGGGGCGCCGGCGCCGGTGGAGGCGGCGTCTGCGGCGACGCTGTAAAGGGCGCCGCAGAGGCGTGCGACGGCGTTGACTTCGGCGCGGCGAGCTGCGGGACGGAGGCTCGCTCGCTGGGTGGCACGCTGTCGTGCACCGATGCGTGCGTGATCGACAGCTCCGGATGCGAGGCGCTGCCGCCGGCGCCGCGACCGCGGCTACCGATGAACAACGCGTACGTCGGGTCGGTACATGCGGCCGGCACCATGCGTCCCACGTTCAAGTGGGCATCGGTCGAGAGTGCAGAACCCGACCCCGCGCTCACCTACGAACTCACGCTGGCGCGCGATCGAGCGCTGACCGATGTGCTCACCGTGGAAACGGTGCAGGGCACCGAGTTCACACCCGCCGATGATTTGCCCGTCTCGCAGGTCGTTCCGGTAGGCGCGCGCTACTTCTGGAGTGTCCGGGCGTGCGTCGGAACGACCTGCACTGAACCGTCGCCAGCCTGGTCGGTCCGCGTCGGCCGGCAGCGCCAGGACGTGAACGGCGACGGGCACGCGGACATGCTGGCGGGCAACGTCAACGAGGTGAAGCTGTATCTGGGTTCGCCTTCGGGATTTGGGCAGGCGCTTCCGTTCGATATCTCCGAGGTCGGCTGTCAGTTCATCGGCGACATCAACGACGATGGCTTCGGCGACATGACGACCGGAGACACGAACACGGTCTGGGTGCACCTCGGTGCCCCGGGAACGCAGATCGCTGCGTCCAGCATCCCAATCGAAGGGCCGGCCGCAAAAGAATGGTACGGCAAGGGCATCGCGGGGGTCGGCGACGTCAACGGCGATGGATTCGACGACCTGCTCATCGGAGATCCGCTCACCGATGCCCCGAACGACAACGCGGGTACGATCTGGCTCTACTTCGGCGGCTCGTCCTTCGACATCGTGCCAGACGCCACGTTCCAGGGACCGATACTCGGCTGGTTCGGACACAGTGCCGACGGCACGGACGTGAACGGTGACGGCTACAGCGACCTCATCGTGGGCGCGCCGTACCAGTACAACGCTGACCCTTCCGGCAACGGCAGCGTCGAGCTCTATCTGGGGTCGCCGACGTTCGACGGATCCGTGATGCCGCAAGTCCTCGTCGGTGAGAACAACGCGGACAAGTTTGGAGACGAGCTTACAGCCGCGGGCGACCTGAACGGCGATGGGCTCGGCGACTTCGTGGTGTCAGCCCCCGGCGCGAGCGCCACGGGACGCGTCTATGTTTTCCTCGGTGCCGAAGGCGCGGTGGGAGCGCCGCAATCCTTCGACGGAAGCGGGACAGCCGAAGGTTTCGGACAGGAGCTCACTGGAGGCGGTGATCTCGACAACGATGGCTTCGATGACGTGATCCTCGGCCACCAGTACTACCCGCTGGACGTGTTTGCGAGCGACGGTGCCGTCTATGTGATCGCGGGAGCGTCCTCGGGCGTCTTCACGCTCGGTCAGCCGCAGACGCAAGACACGCTGGGCCTCGGCTCCTCGGTCAGCTTCACCGGGGACGTGAACGGAGACGGCATCACGGACGCGATCCTCGGCGCGGAAGCCTACAAGCAGGGAAGTAACGTCGTTGGGCAGGCCCGCTTGTGGTTCGGCGGCTCGCTGGTCTGCGAGGCGGACGACGTCGTGACCGGCGTCGTTGGCAACTCGGTCGGCGGGATCGTCAACTGAAGGTCCGCGAGGTCGCTGGACCGCGCGCTCGTGACGGGCACGCGGCTGGCGCCGACGTTCGCTCGGCACACGACGAAACGGTACGCGGCCGCACGAGCGCCTCGCACAGCTGCTTCGCATAGGTCGACGGTATCGAGACGTGAGGTCAGCGCGACGAGGGCGTCGACCTCCGCATCCGGTCGCGTGCGCGGTACGCGACCGCTACTTGGCGTCCGCCGCGCAGCGGAAGCCGATGGCGTGGTTGTACGCCTTGGGGTCCTGCTTGTAGCGGTAGGCCGGCTTGCTCCAGTCGGCCATGGATCCGTTGAAGGCGCCGCCGCGGATGACGCGCTCGGTGCCCTTGTCCGGGCCCCTGGGATCGGTGGCGGCGTCGGCCTGGTAGGGGGCGTACCAGTCGGCGGTCCACTCCCAGACGTTGCCGGCCAGGTCGAGCACGCCGGCCGAGGACTTGCCCTCGGGGAACGAGCCCACCGGCGCCGTGGCCGGGAAGCCGTCGTCGCCCTGGAATGCGGTCTGCATCTCCATGGCGTGCTCCTTCCCCCAGGCCTGGCACTCGGTGCCGCAGGCGTTGAGCTTGACCTGGCTCGGGGCGTCGTCGCCCCAGGGGTAGGTGCGCTGGCTGGAGCCGCGCGCCGCGTACTCCCACTCCGCCTCGCTGGGCAGGCGCGCCTTGTGCGACTCGCAGTAGCGGTTGGCCATCAGCCAGTCGACGCAGTTGATGGGGTGCTTCTCCATCCCGGCCTTGCGCGCGTTGCACAGCGGCGCGAAGCGCCCGGGCGCGTCGGCCTTCATGTTCGGGTAGCTGACCGTCTGCGGCGCCTTCTCGCAGTCGCCCATCTCCGAGCACTTGTCGTAGGCGGCGACGGTGACCTCCGTCCTGTCGAGGCAGAAGCCCTTCAACGTCACCTTGTGGGTCACCGCCGCGTCCTCGCTGGCGTCCTTGGCGCCCATGACCATGTTGCCGCCCTTGATGAAGACCATGCCCGCCGGGCAGCTGCCCTCCGCGGCAATGGCGGCCGCGCTGGCGGAGGCCGAGGCACTGGCTGTCGGCGTAGCGCCTGCGACCACGTTTCCGCTGTTGGCCGCGTTCGGTCCCGGTGTGTCGGAGCTCCCGCGCCCGAACATGAACCACCCGGCGGCTGCGGCCACCGCCACGACGGGCAGAGCGAGCCACGCCCTCGACGACCGCTTCGGCAGCGCGGTGGTGCCGGCGAGCGCGGTGTTGCCGGTGGTGCTGCCGGCGAGCGGCGAGCTCGGCACCACCACCGAGGTGCGCTCGTACCCCTCGCCGGTGGCCGCGCGCGGCGGGGTGATGCGCACCGGCGGTGGGGTGAAGCCGGGCCCGGTGGGCATGGGGTTCGAGCCGGTGTGCGGCATGGTACCGACCTGCATGACCAGCGAACCGGTGGGCGCGGCGTGCGGGGCGAGCTCGCGGAAGGCGCGCACGGCGGCGCCGGCCTCGGCGAAGCGCGCGTCGATGTCGCGGTTCACGCAGCGGTGGAACCAGGCGTCGAAGCCCGGGGGCAGGTACTGGGCGACGCCGAGCTCGTTGGCGCGCAGGCTCGCCAGCGGCAGCTCGTCGACCACGATCTCGCGCAGGAGCTGCGGCAGCGAGCCGTCGACCTCGCGCCAGAAGTCGACGCCGGTGAGCAGGCGGAAGGTGATCAGGCCCAGGGCCCAGACGTCGGTGCCCGGGCAGATGCGGCCCTTGCGGTCGGTCTGCTCGGGGGCCATGAACAGCGGCGTGCCCAGCGGCTGGGTGCCCGTCTTCTGGCGGCTGTCCTCGACGAGCTTGGCGATGCCGAAGTCCAGCACCTTGGCGGTGAAGGGCACTTCGCGGCGGCGCGAGGTGGCGAGGAAGATGTTCTCGGGCTTGAGGTCGCGGTGGACGATGCCGTGCGCGTGCGCCATCTCCAGCGCGTGCCCGACCTGGGACAGCACCTCGGCCACGTCGCCGAGCGCGATGGGGCCCTTCTCGACCATCACGTCGGCCAGCTCCTGCCCGCGCAGGAGCTCCATCACCAGGAACGGCGAGTGCGACCCCTCGTCGACGCCGGCGGTGACGATCTCCACCACGTGGTCGCTGTCGATCTTCGAGGCCGCGCGCGCCTCGAGGACGAAGCGCTCCTGGATGGCCGGGTCGGCGGCCAGCTCGGGGGCCATGACCTTGAGCGCGCGCTGCTTGCCGGTGCTCAGCTGGTCGACGACGTAGACGGCGCCCATGCCGCCGGCGCGCAGCGCCTTGACGATGCGGAAGTCACCGCCGAACACGGCACCAGGTATGAGGGAATCGCGGCTCATGGTTTCAGTACGTGACGGTAACCCGTCGGTGTCGATCTCGTCAGGTATCCAGCGGTTATCGGGGCGATAGGCGGCGCCTATGAGCGCACCTCCGCGCACGACGTGCGGCGCCGCGCGGCGGGTCGCAGGCCGCGCGCCCACCTCGACACTTCGCTCCAGCGGCCCCGGCGGATGCGCGGCGCGCGACATTCGGTAGGACCTTGTCGGTCCGACCCGGGGTTGCATCCTGAACAGCTGCCCAGTATACGTTGGCTCACGAACGCAGCAGCAAGGGCGCTGTTTCGATGGCCCCCCGGTCGGTCCCCCCGACCGCTCCACCCCTCCGAGCTGACCCACGCGAGGTTGTCCGATGAGCGATGACAAGTCCACCAAGCAGAAGGCCGCAGCGCTCGAGCTCGCCATCGCCGGCGTCGAGAAAGAGTACGGCAAGGGCGCCATCATGCGCCTCAGGGACGGCGAGTCCCTCCACGAGGAGATCCCGTCCGTGGCCAGCGGCTCGCTCGCCCTGGACATCGCCCTGGGCATCGGCGGCTACCCGCGCGGGCGCATCATCGAGATCTACGGGCCGGAGTCGAGCGGCAAGACGACGCTCACCCTGCACGCCATCGCCTCGGTGCAGCGCACCGGCGGCACGGCGGCCTTCATCGACGCCGAGCACGCCCTCGATGTGACCTACGCCAAGAAGCTCGGCGTCAAGACGGACGAACTGCTCATCTCGCAGCCGGACTACGGCGAGCAGGCCCTGGAGATCGCCGACATGCTGGTGCGCTCCAACGCCGTCGACGTCATCGTCGTCGACTCCGTGGCCGCCCTGGTGCCCAAGGCGGAGATCGAGGGCGACATGGGTGACAGCCACGTCGGCCTGCAGGCCCGCCTGATGAGCCAGGCGCTGCGCAAGCTGACCGGCTCGGTGGCGCGCTCGCAGTGCCTGCTCGTCTTCATCAACCAGATCCGCATGAAAATCGGCGTCATGTTCGGCAGCCCGGAGACCACGAGCGGTGGCAACGCGCTCAAGTTCTACGCCTCGGTGCGCCTCGACATCCGCCGCATCGGCGCCATCAAGGAGGCGGCCACCGGCGGCAAGGATCCCGTGGTCGTCGGCAACCGCACCCGGGTC
>JBBJMR010000318.1:0-9965 GCA_037720395.1 Polyangiaceae bacterium | reverse complement strand
GACATCGAGGAGATCTGCGCGGAGTACGAGTCGGGCACCTGCACCACGAACGAACGGGCCACGGTCGACGACGCGAGGAGCCGCGGCGACACGGCGACGCTGCTGGTCAACGTCTTCGGCGCCATTGCCATCGCCGGCATCGGCGCCGGCGTCACCCTGGCCATCCTGGGCAGCGACGGCGACGATGGCACCGAGGTGAAGCCCACCAACCCCACCCCCGGGGCGCCCGCACGCACGGCCCGTCGCCCCGCGCCACCGAGGCGCATGTGGCTCGGCGTCTCGCCGACGTTCGGCGGCGCCATGGTCGGCAGCAAGGTGACCTTCTGATGCGCAGCCGCGTTCTCTTCCTGGCGGCGCCGTTCGTGACCACGGTCGCCGTGCTCGGGGCGTCGTGCACCTTCCCGGAGTTCGACGTGGTGCCGGAGAGCGTCGGCGCGGGCGGCAGCGGCGCCCAGGGTGGCGACGCGAGCAGCAGCTCCAGCGGCGACGGGGGCAGCGGCGCGGCAACCTCGTCCAGCTCCTCGGCGGGTGGAGACGGCGGCGGAGGCGGCCTCCCCCCCGATCCGAAATGCACCGGGTCCGGCGGTGCGGGGGGAGCCGGCGGCTCTGGCGGCGCAGGAGGGAGCGGGGGCACGGGGGGCGTGATCGACTGCGATGTGGACGGCGACCGCCAGATGGCCATGGCCTTCCCTTGCTGCGGCACGGACTGCGACGACACCGATCCGAACGCCTTCCAGTTCCAGACCGAGTACTTCGGCGTGCCGAACCCGAACCTCTTCGAGGAGTACGACTACGACTGCGACGGCCATGTGGAGAAGAACACGTCTCAGCTCGTGGGGATGACCGGCATGTGCACCGGCGCCCTCTGCGGCCTGGGCGCGAAGGGGTACCTCGACACCGCCAACTGCGGTCCGAACGTGGACGGCTACGTCAAGTGCAGCGGTCTCCTCGACCTCTGCATGGGCAACCCGATGACGCCCCCGGGCCCACTCACCTGCAAGTGACGGCGGCCGCGCGTTCGTTGTCTACTGCTGCTGGCCCATGAAGAAGCGCGGTCACACCGTGCGGCGCATCGCGCCGGTTCTCGCGCTCGTGCTCGCCGCCCCCGCCTGCGGCGCCAGCCTCCAGGCGCTCTACGAGGGCGACGTGCGCTTCGAGCACTGCATGGCGCTCGACTCGCGCTCCGACGTCAAGCCCACCATCCGCCGCGCCTGCTGGCAGGAGTGGCGCAAGTTCTACACCTTCGGCCAGACGCGCGACCGCGTGGAGTACGCCTCCATCCGCGAGCGGCAACTCGCCGGCTCCTCCGACTTCGACGAGGGCGAGTGGACGGCCGACAGCCTCGCCGGCAAGCGCGCCGTCCCCGAGCCGACCAGCGTCCTCGCCCCGCCGCCCATCCTCCTGTCCACCCCGACCACCGACGCCGCCGCAACGCTGGCCGACGCCGGCATCTCCCTGGACGCCGGCCGTGACGCGCCCGCCCCGCTGATCAAGGAGTGCACCGACGCCTGCCAGCAGGAGCTGCAGACCTGCGTCGACCAGTGCAAGACCCCGAAGTGCCAGACCATCTGCAAGGACAAGCACGCCGCCTGCATCAGCCACTGCGGCGACGCGCAGAGCAAGCCGGCCCGTTGAACGGCGCCGGTGCACCTCAGGCGCGCCTGGCCTGGGGCGCATCCTCGGCGAGGAGCGCTTCGGCGCACATCGCGTCGGCGATGCGGATTGCATCGTCCGCCGCCCCGGAGGCCACGACCAGCGCGGCCCACGGCAGCCCCGCCTGCAGCGCGTCCAGCAGCCGTGAGGTGGCCCGCTGGCCGGCGCTCTTGTCCAGCAGCCAGAAGAGAACCACCGCCAGGTGCGCGATGTAGAGGAGGCGGCCGAGGGCCGCCGCCGTGTGCGCAGCTGGGACGTCGGCCGCTCCACGAACGGCATCCTCGAACACGCCCTGCACGCGCGCGCGAGAGAACGCGGTGCCCGCCGCGAACAGCCCCTCGGTTCCCCCGCCGACGAGCACGCCGCCGAGCGCGAGCAGCGCCGGCCGGTGGGTGGTCAGGACCGCGAGGCTCGAACGCAGCGCGAAGAGGAAGCGTGCCCCCCACGTACCTTCCGGCATCGCGGTGGCGTGCTCGGCGTACAGCAGGGACAGGTCGTCGTGCAGCTCGAGGACGACAGCACGCTTGCTCGGAAAGTACCGATACAAGAGCGTGGGGCTCACGCCCGCCTCGCGGGCGATGTCACGCAGCGTCGTCCCTTCGTAGCCGCGGGAGGCGACCAACCCGATGGCGATCTCGTACAAGCGGCGGCGCGCCTCTCGACCCTGCTCGGTTCCACCCCGCGGCCGGCCGCGTTTCGGCGCCCCCTCCCCCTTGCTCTTTTTAGTTAACATGTTTACTTAAATTACACGGTGCGCGAAACCGGTCGCCCGCTCAGGAGCTTCCTCCCCCGCATCGCCTCTCGAACCCATGGAGGTAGAACATGTCGAAGCGGCCAGCGGATAGCCGTCACGGGGCAATGATCAAGGGTGCGGTGGTCGGACTGGCCGGCCACGCGGCCTTCGCCGTCGTCCTCTACTCCCTCCCGCCCGGCGGCGAGCCGGCGGCGGGAGAGCAGAGCGGCGCGGGCACGCTGCTCCTCTTCCACGCGGCAGCCCTGGCGCCGACCCTGGTTGCCGGCGCCGGGCTGGGCTGGCTGGCGCGCCGGTCCTGCCGCGCGCGAGCGATCGTTCTCGTTCTCGGCGGTCTGGCGGCATGTGTGGGTGTCTTCGCCGCCACCTTCGCGCTGCTCGGCGGAGGCGTGTCGGGCCTCTGGTTCGGTGCATTGATGGCGGTCGTCTTCGGCGCCTTCCTCGTTCCCATCGGCATCGCCAGTGGCCTCGTCCTGACCGCGTGGGTCCGTCCTCCGGGGCTGCAGACGCAGCTCGGGTGAACGTCGCCTCCCGCCGCCGGCTGCTGGTCGCTCCGGGCAGGAGCCCGGCTACCGTGGTTCACGGCTCGCGATAGAACCGCGGCACGCGGCGCGAGATGCTGGTCAGCACCTCCCACGGGATGGTGCCCACGTGCGCGGCGATCTCCGCGGCGCCGATGCAGTCCTTCCCGAGCGGACCCTCCTGCGGCCCGAGCAGCACCGCCTCGTCGCCGAGCCGCGCCCCGGGCACGTCGGTCACGTCGATCATGGTCATGTCCATCGACACCGTCCCCACGATCGGTGCCCGCTTCCCGCGCACCAGCGCGTGCCCCTTGTTCGAGAGCGCGCGGCTCAACCCATCGGCGTAGCCCATGGGGATGGTGGCGATGCGGCTCGTTCGACCCGCCTCCCACGTGTGCCCGTAGCCGATGCGCGTTCCCTTGCGCACCTCGCGCATGGCCACGATCTCCGTGCGCACCTTCATCACCGGCCGCAGGCTCTTCTCCACCTCGGCCACGCTCTCCCCGCGCGGCGCCGGCGGCACCCCGAACAGCGCCAGCCCTGGCCGCACCGCGTCGAGCCGCGAAGCCTCCACGCGCAACAGCGCCGCGCTGTTGGCGGCATGCCGCACCCGCGGCTCCAGCCCGCGCGCCCGCGCCATCCCCAGCGCCTCCTCGAACCGCGCCAGCTGCGCCTCGGTGGTGGCGACGTCGTCCTCGTCTGCGCACGCCAGATGGGTCATCAGCCCATCGAGCCGCACCTGCCGGTGCCGGGCCAGCGCGTCGAGCATCTCCTCCAGCTCGTCGGCCGTCACCCCCAGCCTCCCCATCCCGGTGTCCACCTTGAGGTGCACGCCCACCGCGCGTCCCGCATCCCGCGCGATGTCCGCGATGCGCTCCACCTGCCCCACGTCGTAAACGACAGGAATCAGATCGTTGGCCAGGATCTCCTCGAGCCCCTCTCTGCGCGGCCCGTAGTACCCGCCCATCACCAGGATCGGGATCCGGATCCCCGCCGCACGCAGCTCGATGGCCTCCTCGAGCAACGCGACACAGATCCCCGCGATGCCCGCACGCTCCAGCGTCCGAGCCACCGCCGGCGCTCCATGCCCGTACGCATCGGCCTTCAGCACGCCCCAGACCTGCGGCGCTCCCGGCCCCGACCCCATCTCCCGCGACACCGCCCGCAGGTTGTGCCGCAAGCTGGCCAGGTTCACCTCCGCCCGAGTGGGCCGCACCGCATCCGCCGGAGCCGCACGCCGCGGCTTGAGCACGCGAACGTCCGGATCCGAAGCCGGATCCGAAGAAGGAGCGGGCGGCGGAACCAACGACATCTTCCCTGCCGATATCTCTACGCTCGCCGCCGCGTCAACAATCCGCCCCTCCCACCTGCGCCCACCCGACTCGCGAAGCAAGCGCCCGCCGCAACGGAACCGGGCCGCCGTCCTCTGCGAGCCGAAGTTCGCGGTCCGTGTCCCCGCCCGCGCCCCGCCGCCATCAAGGGCCCCCCCGATCAACCGATGGTACGTTCGTCCCCATGCCTTCGCGTCGCCGAGCGCTGCCCTTGCTCGCCTCGACGGCGCTCGTCGGCGTGCTGGCCGCCACCCTGGCCGGCGCTTGCTCCAAGGAGCCCGAGTCCCGCTTCGTTCCCCTGCCCGGATCCGATGACGGCAACGAAGACGATGGCCTCATCGTCGACGCCGGCCCCGGCGGCCCCCCGCCCCTCGACGCCGCCGGCCTCTGCGGCAACCAGCTGCACGAGATCATCAGCGACACCCCGGCGCTCTACTTCGTCTTCGATCGCAGCGGCAGCATGGCCGTCCAGACCCCGCAGGGCACCGCGTACGACGTCGTGCAGGACGCCGCCGTCGACGTCGTGCGCCGCCTCGGCGCCCTGGTCAGCGTCGGCGCCGCCGTCTTCCCCGATGCCGAGACGGACACCGAAGCCTGCAACCCGGGCAAGCAGGTCATGAAGGTCACCAAGGGCACGCCCTCGGACAATGGCGTCGATGGCTACACCACCAAGACCTTCGCCTACCAGACCAACGGAGACCCCTTCGGCGGCACCTCGACGTCGTCGACCTTGCACGGCCTGGTCGACAAGCTCGCCGCCATCGAGTCCCAGACGCTGGTCCTGCTGCTCACCGACGGCGCCCCCAACTGCAACCCGGATGCCTCCTGCGACGCCGCCCACTGCATGACGAACATCGATGGAATCTGTCGGGAGGCGCCGGACAACTGCTGCGCCCCGACCGGCATCGACGGCCCATCCCAGTGCGTCGACGAGCCGGCGACGGTGGCCGCCATCGAGGAGATCGGCGCCCTCGGCATCCCGGTCTACGTCATCGGCATCCCGGGCACCGAGCTGTATGCCGACGTCCTCGACGCCATGGCCATCGCTGGCGGCGCACCCCAGCCGGGTCCGCCGTTCTACTATCGCGTCGACGACCTGGCCGCCCTCGGCGACGTCTTCGGGGCCATCGCCAGCGTCGCCATCTCCTGCGAGTTCGAGCTCGACGGCCAGCCGCCCGAAGAAGGAATGACCAACGTCTACCTCGACAAGGACGTGCTCCCCTACGATCCGGTCGACGGGTGGAGCTGGTCCAACCCGACCACCATCGTCCTCCACGGCGAAGCGTGCGCGAGCCTCAAGAACGGCCAGGTGATGCAGGTGCAGATCGTCTCCGGCTGCCCGACCGAGGAGCCGAAGTGAGGCGAGAGCTCGCCGCCTCGTCCGCAGCGCGCGCCACCCTGCAGGTGGCCGCGCAGGACCTCGCCATCCGGCGCGTGCTCGAGGTGGGCCCGGAGCTCGGGGTGGTCGACGACATCGCGCGCGGCTCCTTCACCGAGGGCGGCTTCGCCATCGACGAGGAGCTCTCCCGCCCCTGGTCGCGCATCTGGGTGGCCTCGCTAGGCAGCGAGGTGGTGGCCTTCCTCATCGCCTGGCACGTGGCCGACGAGCTGCACGTCCTCAACGTGGCCACCGCCCTGCACATGCGCCGTCGCGGCGTGGCCACGGCGATCATGGACGAGGCCATCGCCTACGCGCGCCAGAGCCGCGTCCGCATCGTCCTCCTCGAGGTCCGCCGCTCCAACCGCGCCGCCATCCGCCTCTATCGGACGCTCGGGTTCTCGGCGATGGGCCTGCGCCCGAAGTACTACTCGAACGACGGCGAGGACGCGGTGGAGATGGTCATCTCCCTCGACCCTGCCACCGGCGCCATCGTGCCGGGACGAGACGAGGTCAGGATCGAGTCGTAGCCGGTCGGTCCCGGCTCCGCGCCCAGCCCCCGCCGTGCTAAGCAGCGCCCCTCGTGGCAGACGCGGCTCACTCCAAGCGCACCCTGCACCGGCTGGCCCTGCACCGCCGCGATTCCATCGGCGCCGCCTACCACGTGCTCACCTTCCACGCCGAGCAGCCGCTCGCCGTCGAGGCGGGGCAGTTCGCCATGGTGCGCGGCGCGGCCTGGGGCGATGCCCCGCTGCTGCCGCGCCCGATGAGCCTGCTCACCGGCGGCCACCGGCCCTCGATCCTCATCAAGGTCGTCGGCGAGGGCACGCGGCGCATGGCCCACGCCTCCGGCGGCGAGCCGTTCGACCTCCTGGCGCCGCTCGGCATCCCCTGGAGCGCCTGTCCCACCGACCGCACCCCGCTGCTCGTCGCCGGCGGCGTCGGCGTGGCGCCGCTCGTCTTCCTCGCCCGCAAGCTCGGCGAGCGCAAGGCGCTCTCCATCTACGGTGGCCGCACCGCCGACGACCTCCCCATGCACGAGGAGCTCGCCGCCCTCGGAGAGCTGCGCGTGGCCACCGAGGACGGCTCGCGCGGCACGCGCGGCCGCGTCACCGTGGCCCTGGAGGTCGCCCTCGACGAGCTGGCCCGCGCCGCCACCCCGCCCAAGGTCTACTGCTGCGGCCCGGACCGCATGATGGCCGCGGTGGCCGCCCTGTGCGCCACCCGCGGCGTCGACTGCGAGGTCTCCCTGGAGACGCCCATGGCCTGCGGCTACGGCGTCTGTCTAGGCTGCCCGGTGAAGAAGAGCGCCGGCGGCTACCTCTACGCATGCACCGAGGGCCCGTGCATCGCCGCGGAGCGCATCGACTGGCAGGCGACGCGATGAGCCGGAGCCGGGGATGAACACCGCCTCGCCCGCCCCGTCCCGCGCGCCCATCGCGCGCGAAGCCGTCGACCTCACCGTCCCCATCGGCGGCGTCACCCTGAAGAACCCCATCCTCACGGCCAGCGGCACCTTCGGCTACGGCCTGGAGTACGACGACTTCTACGACGTCGCCGAGCTGGGCGGCATCTGCAGCAAGGGCCTGAGCCTCGAGCCGCGCCACGGCAACGCGCCCGAGCGCATCGCGGAGACGGCGGCGGGCATGCTCAACGCCATCGGCCTGGCCAACGTCGGCGTGGAGGCGTTCTGCAAGGACAAGCTGCCCACCCTGCGCAAGCGGGGCGTGGCAGTGGTCGCCAACGTCTTCGCCACCACCGTCGCCGACTTCGAGCGCCTGACACGCCGCCTCGACGGCGAGGAGGGCATCACCGCCATCGAGCTCAACGTCTCCTGCCCCAACGTCGACAAGGGCGGCATGGAGTTCGGCTGCGACCCGGCCGCCGCGGCGCGCGTCACCGAGGCCTGCCGCGCCGCCACCAGGCTCCCGCTGTGGGTGAAGATGTCGCCCGAGGCCGGTGAGCCGAAGAAGGTCGGCCTGGCGTGCCAGGAGGCAGGCGCCGACGCGCTCACCGCCATCAACACCATCCGCGGCCTGTCCATCGACGTGCACACCTGGAAGCCGCGCCTGGCCAACGCCACCGGCGGCCTCTCCGGGCCGGCGCTCAAGCCCATCGCCATCCGCCTGGTCTGGGAGCTGTCGCGCGCGGTGACCATCCCCATCATCGGCATCGGCGGCATCGCCCGCACCGAGGACGCCATCGAGTTCATGCTCGCCGGAGCCAGCGCGGTGCAGGTCGGCACCGCGAACTTTGCCGACCCCATGGCCGCCAAGAAGGTCCTCGAGGGCCTGCGCGACTACTGCGCCGCGCGAGGCCTGGCGGCGCGCGAGCTCATCGGCAAGCTCGACTACGTCAAGCGCTGAGCTCGGCCTCAGAGACAGGCCTGGACGTCCCAGTTCCAGCCTCCGCCGCATGCCGCCGCATCGGTGGGGCCGTTGACCGTGCCCGGGACGCAGCTGTTGATGGCGCCGCACCACCCGCACCCGTTGTCGCTGGGGCCGTTGATGTCCATCTTCACGCAGGAGATGCAGGTCAGCTCGCCGGCGCAGTCGGAGGGGCACGCGCTGTAGTGGTAGCTGTCGATATCGCAGCTGCCCCACTGGGGCGCGGGGCCTTCGGTGGAGCCGGCGATGCACTTGCCGCTCGACGCGCAGAACCCGCAACCCAGCTGCGCGGCGCACGACTCGCAATCGGTATGCGCGGCGCAGCTGGCGCCGCCGCACGAGAAGAGGTCGCCTTCGGTCAGCCAGCCGTCGCCGCAGGTGCCTGTGCCGGGCCCTTCCGCAGTACCAGGCAGGCAGGTGCCGCGGGCGCCGCACCAGCCGCAACCGCTGACGTCACCGCAGGTCTCGCAGGTGGTGAAGCTGCCGCAGTTGTCGGGCAAGCCGCCGGAGGAGGACGAGCCTGCGGCGCCTCCGGTGCTCGCGGCGGCCGTCCCGCCCGAGGCGCCCTCGCCGGTGGATCCACCACCCGCCGCGCCGGCGCCATCGGCGCCCGAGCCCGGGCTGGCGCCTCCTCCGTCGTCGCCCCCACCGCCGCCCTTGTCGCAGGCGGTGAGGGCTGTGAGAAGCACGAGTGTCGATGCGAGCGAGCAGTGAACGGATCTGTGACTCATGGCAGGACCTCCATTTGCGCGTGGGCGTGGGCGGCGAACCGCACTCCGAGGTCGATGACGATTCACTCGTCAGCGAGCGTCGAGTGCTTGCGCCGATGTGGGTAGCTACGAGGTCTGGATCAAACGCATTGGTTTTGGACCGCGAATGCAGCGCGCTTTGCGCTGCGCAGTACGGGCTCACACCCGACGCTTCGCGCCGAGCACGGGAAACGCGGCGACTCGTGGAACGTCGACGCTCGAGGAACCGTTGCGCGCTCGATGACCCGCAGCACTCACTGTGCGCAGCTGCCTGCGCGTCGCGCGAGGGCCGGGTCGCTGCCGAGCTGGTGGCATCTCGCCCCGCTGGCTATCCTCCACGCTGACGATGGCTTTCTCGGACAGGGTCGTCGGTAGACTTCGCCAGATCTCGGCGGAGGACACGCTGGCCCGGGAGCTGGTGGTGGTGCGCGAGGTCGGCGCCGGGGCCATGGGCCGCGTCTACGAGGCCGTCCACCACGAGACCGGACGCCGCATCGCGCTCAAGATCCTCTCCCGCGACACCTCCGTCGATCGCGCGCGCTTCGCCGCCGAGGCCTCGGCGCTGGAGCGGCTCGATCATCCGGCCATCGTCGGCTACGTGGCGCACGGCATCACCGCCGACGGCGAGGCCTACCTGGCCATGGAGTGGCTCCAGGGCCACACGCTGAGCAAGCACCTCGAGGGCGGCCCGCTCACCATCCTGGAGGCGGTCATCCTCGGCCGGCGCGTGTGCGAAGCGCTCGCGGCGGCGCACGCGCAGGGCATCATCCATCGCGACCTCAAGCCGACGAACCTCTTCCTCCTCGAGGGGCGGGTCGACGCGGTGAAGGTCGTCGACTTCGGCATCGCCCGCGAGATCGGGGTGGAGCGCGAGCTGACGCGCACCGGCGAGGTCGTCGGGACCCCGGGCTACATGGCCCCCGAGCAGGCGCGCGGGCAGAAGACGCTCGACGGTCGCACCGACCTCTTCGCGCTGGGATGCGTCCTGTTCCGGTCCATCAGCGGCAGGCCGGCCTTCGAGGGCGAGGACGTGCTCTCCGTGCTGTCCAAGCTCATCCTCCAGGACCCGCCGCGCGTCAGCCAGGCCTCGGCGCCGGTGCCCAAGCAGCTCGAGCGCCTGGTGGCGCGAATGCTGGCCAAGGACCCGGCGCAGCGGCCGGCGAGCGCCGAGGCCGCTCTCGCCGAGCTCCGCCCG
>JBBJMR010000317.1:0-9987 GCA_037720395.1 Polyangiaceae bacterium | reverse complement strand
GGTCATGGCCGGCGTGCTCGCCTGGCGCCTCCATCCGGTCGCCGGCGAGCACTGGGCCGGCTTCGTGACGGCGGCGCTGCTGGCGGTGCTGGTCATGGACTTCTTCTCCGGCTGCCTGCACTGGGCCGGTGACACCTGGGGCTCGGTCGACTGGAAGTACATCGGCGCCACGGTGATCCGCACCTTCCGCGAGCACCACGTCGATCCGGAGTCGATCACCCGGCACGACCCCATCGAGGTCAACGCCACCAACTCCATCCTCGCCATCCCCTTCCTGAGCCTCGGCCTCTGGGCCGGCCCCGACGGCTACTTCGGCGCCGTCTTCGCGCTGACCTTCAGCGTCTCGGGCATGGCCACCAACCAGATCCACCTCTGGGCCCACCGCCCCGACAACCCGTGGTGGATCCGCGCCTTGCAGCGCACCCGCCTCATCCTCTCCCCCGAGGCGCACGCGCACCACCACGTCGGGCCGTACACCGACCACTACTGCATCACCACCGGCTGGACGAACCACCTCCTGGCCCGCGTCCACTTCTGGCGGGCGATGGAGTGGCTCATCAGCAAGCTGACCGGCGCCGTGGCCCGCGAGGAGGACGAGCGCGCCGACGCGGTCATCGCCGCCGACCGCGCACGCGCGGCCCAGCGCGCCGCCGACGACCTCGAGGCGCTGCGCCACCGGGCCTGAGCGCCGGCCGGCCGCGGCTGGCTGGCTTGCGGCGTCCTGAGCGGCTCGCCGCCGCCCTGCGAGGGCGGCTGGACCGTTACTCGCCGCGGGCCGAGCGGGCGCCGCGCTGCTCGTCGACCATCCGCAGGTACATCTTGGCGCTCTTGTTGTCGGGATCGATGGCCAGCGCCTCGCGCCACTCGGCGGCCGCCTCCTCGGCCAGGCCGAGCGAGAGCAGGGTCACGCCGAGCAGCACCCGCGCCGCGGCGTAGCGGGGGTTCGACTGGCACGCGGTCTCGTAGTGCTCGCGTGCCGAGGCCAGGTTGCCGATGTCCCGGTAGAGGCTGCCGAGGCGGGTGTGGAGGTCGGCGAACGTCGGGCACAGCTCGACGGCCTTCTTGAGCTCGACGATGGCCTCCTGCGGGCAACCGGCGTCAGCGTAGGCGTGGGCCACATCGGCGTGCATGTTCGCGATCTTGCCGCGCGCGAAGGGGTCGAGGCGCGACCCGTCGTCGCCGCGCTTGATGCGCGCGTAGACCTGCCGGGCGGCCTCGTACTTTCCGAGGTCGTTGTAGGTCACGCTCAGGTTCAGCAGCGCCTCGGTGTAGTGGTCGTTGAGCTCCACCGCGCGCTCCAGGTAGCGCTCGGCGGACACGAAGTCGCCGCGCTCGTGCAGGATGACGCCGAGCATGTTGTAGACGTCCGCGTACTGGTCGGTGCGCTCCAGCACCTGCCTCAGGACGTGCTCCGCCCGGTCGAGCTCCCCCCGGTCGTAATGCTCGCGCCCCAGGACCAAGAGCTGCTTGAGCCGATCGTCCATGGGCCCAGTCTCGCACGGGGCGGCTCCCGGGGCGGCAGTTGCCGTCACCCGAAAGCCTTGGTAAGTCGCGGCCGCCGTGGTGGAGGACGCGAAGTCAGACGTCTCGCCCGCGGAGCCTGCCCTGGCGCAGCCTCTCCCCGCTGCGCTCTCGCCCATCCCGGAGGCCACGGCCGGCGGTGAGTCTCCCCCGAGCCTGCGCCGGCCGCCGACGCCCGAGCTCGAGCGCAGCACCGTGCTCGACGACCCCGGTGACGCCCCGGCCGATCCCGATGAATCCTCGAGGACTTCCAGGCCTTCCATGCCCGACCGGGGGTGGCCGAGGCCGCCAGCGACGACGTCGACGGCGAGACCCCGGTCCCGGTTCGAGCGGCAGCCCGTCACGCCCGTGGCGGGCGCGGCGCCTCGCAGCCCTGCGCCTCGCCGAGACGGCCGCGGGGCGCCCTGGCGACGCCGACTCGGCCCGCCCCGGCGAGACGACGGGCCCACCGCCGGCTCCGCACCGTCCCGCCCGACCTCGCCCTCGCCGAGCCCGCGCTGGAGCGCCGGCAGCGCCGGGCCCGCGCCCGCCGCCCCGCGTCTGCTCGGCCGCATGGGCGGTCTCGGTGCCAGCAGCGAGCCGACCGGCGCGCCGCGTCCGCCGTCCGGGCCCTTCCCGGGGGCGCGGCCCCCCGGCGTGTACCTGTCACCTCGGATGACGGCCATCTTCGGCGGCCTCTTCGGGCTGGCCACGGTGACCTCGATCATCGCCCTGCTCATCCAGGTCGTCCCCCCCAGGGACGAGCGCGCCGCGGTGGAGGCGGCCGGGAGCGCCGCGCCCTCGGCGTCCGCGGCCACCCTCGCCGCCCGCGCCGCCCTGGAGGCGAAGCGCCCGAAGCGCGTGGCCATCCCCGGCCCCTGGCGCGTGCGCGACCTGGACAACGACCCCACGGCGCAGGTCGCCGGGGCGGCCATGGAGCGGCGCGGCTTCATCGACGCGGTCGCCGACAAGGGCGTCCCCAAGGCGCAGATCTACCGCGTGATGAAGGCCTTCGACGGGCTGCGCAAGTTCGACAAGCCCGGCAAGAAGGACCGCTTCACCGTGGCCATGGATCGGGCGACGCGCCGGGTGAAGGCCTTCGAGTACGAGGTCTCCCCGCTCGAGGTCTACCAGGCACGCGAGGACCAGAACGGCCTGCTCGTCGCGGTGAAGCTCGACATGCACGTGGCCGAGGCGGAGGTGGTGAACGCCTTCTACGTCGGCAAGGACCTGACCGCCTCGTACCAGGCAGGAGGCCTCGAGGACGGGATCCTCGACGCCCTCGACGAGGCCTTCGCCGGCCACATCTCCACCGAGTCCTTCGAGGAGGGCGGCACGGTGCGCGTCATCGCGCTCGAGCAGACGGCGCTCGGGCTCTTCGCCACCTACAAGGGCATCGTCGCCGCCGAGTACCGCGCGCCGGACCCGGCCAGGCCCCCGGTGCGCGTCTACCGCTTCCAGGGCGAGCAGTCGCGCGGGTACTTCGACGACAAGGGCCGCCAGCCGCAGAGCGGCGGCTGGCGCTTGCCCTGCCCGGGTGCGCCCATCACCAGCCCCTTCAACCCCAAGCGCATGCACCCGGTGCTCAAGAAGACGATGCCCCACAACGGCACCGACTACGGCGCGCCCACGGGCACCCCGGTCTACGCCGCCTACCGCGGCACGGTCGAGTGGGTCGGCCCCGCGGGCGCCAGCGGCAACCTGGTGACCATCCTGCACGCCAACGGCATCGAGACCGGCTACGCGCACCTCTCCAAGTTCGCGGCCGGGATCAAGAAGGGCGACAAGGTTGGCACCTTCCAGCTCGTCGGCTACGTGGGCAGCACCGGGCGCTCCACCGGCCCCCACCTGCACCTGTCGGCGAAGCGCGACGGGAAGTTCTTCGACGTGACCACCCTGCAGCTCGACGGCATCCGCGTCATGCCCGCCAACGACCGTCCGGCGTTCCTCGCCGCCAAGGCCGAGCTCGACAAGCGGCTCGACGCCATCGCCCTGCCCGATCCGCCGCCCGAGCCCGTCGCCCCGCTGCCCGCCGACACCGCCGCGGTGGCCGCCGGGTCCGCAGCGCCCGGCGCCAGCGGGGCGCCCGCGGCGTCTGCGGGGCCGGGCATCCACCCCTCCGGAATGGTCGAGGACCCGAGCGAGGACGACGCCGAGGAGGCGGGCGACCAGGACATCGCCCCGCCCGCGGTCGGGCCCGGCGCGGCGACCGCCAAGCCCGTCACGCCCCCGCGGCCGGACCCGGCCGAGTCCGAGGAGTGAGCCCCGCCGAGGCCACCGCGCCGCCGCCGCGCCCTTTCTCGCTGCTGCGCGAGGAGCTGAAGCGTGCCTGGCGCGAGCTGCGCGGCGACGGCCTCTCCCCGGCGCGCGGCGCGGCGGCGGTGGCCATCGGCCTGTTCATCGGCTCGCAGCCCATCTTCGGGCTGCACACGCCGCTGGTCCTCTTCTTCTGCATCTGGCTGCGCCTCGACGCCGCCGTCGCCTGGCTGGCCTCGAACATCAGCAACCCCTTCTTTGCCTGGGCGCTGCTCTCGCTCGAGGTGCAGGTCGGCGCCTACATCCTCACCGGCGCGCCCATCCACTTCGGCGACGAGGCGCACGCGCTCGGCCTCTCCGAGCTGCTCTGGCGCTACAGCGGCTTCGCCTTCCTCGGCGCGCCGGCGGTGGGCGCGGCGCTGGCCGCCGTGGGCGCCGCCATCACCTGGGGCGTGCTGGCGGTGAAGCGCATGCGCTCGCCCACGGGCAGCATCCGCGCCGAGCCCTACCGCCTGCCGCCGGAGGCCCCGCCGTGGCTGCACGCCATCGAGCGCGTGGCCACGCGCTACTCCCAGCCCGAGGCGACAGGACCGAACGCCGTCGCCTCCAGCGCGCAGCGCAGCCGCTTCCACTACGCGCGCACCAAGCTCATGGGCGATCCGGTGGCGCGCCTCATCGTCGACATCGCCAAGGCCGAGAAGCTCGGCCAGGTGGTGGACATCGGCTGCGGCCGCGGGCAGCTGGCCATCCTGCTCCTCGAGCTCGGCCTGGCCGCGCGCGTGCACGGCCTCGATTGGGACGCGAGCAAGGTCGAGAACGCCAACCTCGCCGCCGCCGCCGAGGGCGACGGGCTGCTGCCGCTCGATGCGCACTTCTCCAAGGCGGACGCGCGCCAGGCGGAGATCGAGCCCGCGGACACGGTGCTGCTCATCGACGTCTTGCACTACTTCACCGCCCCCGATCAGGACACGGTGCTGCGCCGCGCTGCCGCCGCGGTGCGCCCCGGCGGACGGCTGCTGGTGCGCGAGGCGGACGCGGCACGCGGCTGGCGCAGCTGGCTGACGCTCGTCGAGGAGCGCGTCTTCACGTTCCTGCGCTTCAATCGCGGCGCCGAGGTGTGCTTCCGTCCGGCGGCGGAGATCGTGGCCGTCCTGGAAGGAGCCGGGATGGAGGTGGAGGTGCGACCGGCATGGGGGAAGACGCCGTTCTCCAACGTGCTGTTCGTGGCGCACCGTCGCGCCGGGGGCGGCTAGCATCGGCGGATGCGCCGCGGGTGGATCGGGGCAGTCGCGGTGCTGATCGTCGCCGCCTGCGACGACGAGGCGGTGCAGGCGCCCGGCGACCAGGGCGGCGGCGGGCTGGGCGCAGGCGGCGACGGCGTCGGTGCCATCGCCAGCGACTGCCAGGCGCTGTGCAACCGCACCATGGAGATGACCTGCGACGACGCCACGTGCGCGCCGAGCTGCGTCTCGCAGCACGACACCGACGTCGCCTGCCAGGCGGAGTTCGCCGCGTCCATCGCCTGCCTGGCGGAGCACGTCGAGGAGGTCTTCTATCCGTGCACCGAGCGCCCGGTGGACTGCTTGCCGCAGCACGACACCTGGCTGGCTTGCACCGGCAACGACCACTGCGGCGCGGTCGACTGCCCGGTGGTCACCGAGGAGCTGTGCACCTGCCGCTCGTTCTGCGACGGTGCGCTCTACGAGGAGATGTGCGCCACCGGCGACGACGGCACCATCGACTGCATCTGCACCCAGGGCGGCGTGGTGGTGGCCGAGTGTCCGGACGCGCCGCTGAGCTGCGGCGGCTTCTTCGTGGGCTGCTGCGCCGCCCTGGTCACGTGATCGCCCGGCGAGGCAGCAGCGGCCGCGTGCTAGCGTGGCCGGCGCGATGCCGCGCCTCCGCTCGCTGATCCTCGCCGCCTTCGCGCTGGCCGCCCCGGCCTGCGGCTCGGCGCCGCCCACGGTCGCCCCCACCCCGACCCACGTCCCCCCCCGCCCCCCGCCCCCCAGGCAGGCGCGCACCTCGGTCTCGGGGGGGTGGGAGACCAAGCCCCAGCCGACGCGCGCGGTGCTCATCGAGAACGCCACCGTGCTCACCGCCGCCGGCAGCGTCCTCGAGGGCGGCAGCGTGCTCATGAAGGGCGGCAAGATCACCGCCGTGGCCAGGGGCAAGCTCGGCGCGCCCGAGGGCGCGGAGATCATCGACGGGCGCGGCAAGTTCGTCACCCCCGGGATCATCGACAGCCACTCCCACCTCGGCGTCTACGCCTGGCCCAACGCCGTGGCGCACGAGGACGGCAACGAGATGACCGATCCGGTCTTTTCACACGCCCAGGCGGTCGACGCCTTCTGGCCCGAGGACCCGGGCATCGAGCGCGCCGTGGCTGGCGGGGTGACCGCCATCCAGGTCCTGCCCGGCTCCGGCAACCTGATCGGTGGCCGCGCGGTCACCGTCAAGCTGCGCCACGGGCACTCGGGACGCGAGATGCACATGGCCGGCGCGCCCGACGGCCTGAAGATGGCGTGCGGCGAGAACCCGAAGCGCGTCTACGGCGAGGCCAAGCGCACCCCCATGTCGCGCATGGGCAACCTGGCCCTGCAGCGCGCCGCCTTCCTCAAGGCGCAGAAGCTCCAGCGCGAGTGGGCGAAGTGGCGCGACGCCGAGGGCAAGCGCCTGCGCGAGCTGGCCGACAAGCGCGCAGCCTACGAGGCCAAGGTGCAGGAGCGCGCCGCGCGCCGCGCCTGGTGCGACAAGACCGGCGACTCGTCCTGCGACGAGCTGCGTGTCACGTGGGAGAAGGAGACGCTGGTGCCGCCCGAGCCCAGCGACCCCGTCCTGCCGCCCGATCGTGACCCGGGCATGGAGACGCTGGCCGCGGCCATGGAGGGCCGCGTGCTGGTGCACGTGCACTGCTACCGCGCCGACGACATGCTCAACATGCTCGCGCTCGGCACCGAGGTCGGCTTCACGGTGCGCTCCTTCCACCACGCGCTCGAGGCCTACAAGATCCGCGACACCCTCGCCAACCGCGGCGTCTCCGTCTCCACCTGGGCCGACTGGTGGGGCTTCAAGATGGAGGCCTACGACGGCATCCCCGAGAACGCCGGCCTGGTCCACGAGGCCGGCGGGCGCACCATCATCCACTCCGACTCCGCCGAGGGCATCCAGCGCCTCAACCAGGAAGCCGCCAAGGCCATGGCCTCGGCGCAGCGCGCCGGCGTGAAGCTCACCGACGACGACGTGATCAAGTGGGTGACCGCCAACCCGGCGTGGGCCCTGGGCATCGACGCGCGCACCGGAACCCTGGAGCCGGGCAAGGACGCCGACGTGGTGCTCTGGGACGCGCACCCCCTCTCCGCCAGGGCCTCGGCCGAGCGCGTCTGGATCGACGGAGCCCCCCGCTTCTCGAAATCCTCGCTCCCCACCAGCGACTTCGAGCTCGGCCAGCCCGCCCGATCCCTCACAGCGGAATCGATCACGCCCTTGAACGTGAACGTGAACGGATCTCCCAAGGACCGACCCGCTCCAACTGTACCGCCCGCCCCCGTGTCCGTGCCCGTGCGCGATCGCGACGCCACGAAGACCACCCCCGCCCAACGCGTCCCGCCCCCTCCCTCTTCAGCGCCCATCCCCACCGCCGCGCCCGCGGTCACTGCCATCGTGGGTGCGACCCTGCACACCGGCACCGGCGATGTCATCGAGGACGCGACCTTGATCATCGACGCCGCCACCAGCCGCATCGTGCGCGTCGGCAAGTCCCTCCCCGCCCCGCCGGGCGCCGGCACCTTCCAGGCCAGGGGCATGATCGTCACCCCCGGCCTCGTCGACCTGCTGACCTCCGTCGGCCTGGTCGAGGTCTCCCTGGAGAAGTCGACCAAGGACGACACCCTCGGCGGCGACGATCGCATCCGCGCCGCCTTCCGCGCCGCCGATGGGTACAACCCCGCCTCCACGGTCATCGGCGTGACGCGCGCCGAGGGCGTGACCTCGGTCGGCGTCATCCCCGCCGGCGGCCTGATCTCCGGCCAGTCGGCGTGGGCCGACCTCGACGGCACCAGCGCGCACGACGCGCTGGCGCGCGCGCCGCTGGCCATGCACGTGCACCTCGAGAACAACGCCGACCCCGGCGGCGGCGGCCACGCCACCGCGCTGCTTCGCGTGCGCGAGGCCTTCGACGACGCGCGCACCTTCCGCCGCTCGCGCGCCGCCTGGGAGAGGAACCAGTTCCGCCCCTTCGCCCCGAGCCGCCTCGACCTCGAAGCGCTGGTCGCCGCCTCCGAGGGCAAGCTGCCCGTCGTCTTCCACGTCGATCGCGCCGCGGACATCGAGAGCGCGCTGTCGCTGGCCAGGGAGCTCGGCCTGCGCCCGGTGATCGCCGGCGGCGCCGAGGCCTGGCGCGTGGCCGCCACGCTGGCCGCGGCGCGCGTGCCGGTCATCGTCTATCCGCTCTCCTCGAACCCGGAGACCTTCGACCAGATCGCGCGCGCGCCGACACCGCCGCGCGCCTCCTCGCCGCCGGCGTGCCGCTCGCCCTGTCCACCGGCGACACACACAACGCGCGCAAGCTGCGCCAGGTGGCAGCCAACGCCGTGCGCGCCGGCCTGGCGGCGCGGCGCTGGCGGCCATCACCCGCGGCCCGGCCGAGGCGCTCGGCCTCGGCGATCGCTACGGCTCGCTCGCCGCCGGCAAGGTGGCCAACGTGGTGGCCTGGACCGGCGACCCGCTCGATCTCTTCTCCACTCCGAGCGCAGTCTGGATCCGCGGCAAGCGCGTCTCCCTCGCCAACCGGCAAACGGCGCTGCGCGACGAGTACCGCCAGCTACCGAGGTGAGCTAAGCCCAGGCGGTGATCCCGCCGGCTCGCTCCGTGTCCCGCGCCCGCCGCGCCTGGCTGCATCTCTCGGGCTCACCGCCCGCTGCGCGGCGCCGCCTCTTCCTCGCCGCCCTCGCCCTGGCCGCCCTCGGCGCCGCCGCCTGCGACGACGGCCGCCCGCGCGCCCTGATCCTCGCCGACGGCGCCGGCCCCGGCCTGGCCCCATGGGTGGACGAGCGCGCCAGCACCTTCGAGCGCTCCGGCCGCTCGGTGCGCGTGCTGCGCGTCGGCGCCGACGACGCCATCAACCTGGCCAGCCGCGGCGACGCCGACGTGGCCCTGGTACCAGGCGAGGTACCGATCGATCGCTTCCTCTCGGCGCAGCACGGCCGCGAGGCGGGCCGCCGCAACGACGGCCTGCGGGTCCTGGTCGTCGACGCGCGCACGCACCCCAAGGTCGACAAGGAAGGAGCGGATTCCCTCGCCCAGCACCTGCTGGACTGAGGTTCCACCTCGCCGTGCCCGCCAAGCCCCCGAGCGAAGAGCAGGACCCTTCCCGCCTTCCCCGACCACCTCACCGGCGCAGCCGCGCCGCGTCGCTCTCGGTCAAGGAACCCAGCGCCCACGACGAGGGCATCGACGTCGTCGCCCAGAAGCTCGACTCCCTCCCGCAGACCCCGGGCTGCTACCTGTTCATCGACAAGGCCGGCGCCGTCGTCTACGTCGGCAAGGCCAAGAGCCTGCGCGCCCGCGTGCGCAGCTACTTCCAGGACGGCAGCACCGACGCCCGCTACTTCATCCCCATCCTGCGCCGCATCGTGCGCGACCTGGAGACGGTGGTCACCACCACCGAGAAGGAAGCAGCCGTCCTCGAGAACCAGCTCATCAAGCAGCACCAGCCGCGCTTCAACGTCAAGCTGCGCGACGACAAGGACTTCCTCTGCCTGCGCATCGACACCGGCAAGGACTGGCCGCGCCTGGAGACGGTGCGCCGCCCCAGCCACGACGGGGCGCGCTACTCGGCCCCTACCACTCGGCCACCAGCGCGCGGCGCACCCTGCACCTGGTCAACAAGCACTTCCAGCTGCGCACCTGCTCCGACGCCGACCTGGCCTCGCGCAAGCGCCCCTGCCTGCAGCACCAGATCCGCCGCTGCCCGGCGCCGTGCGTGCTCGAGGTCGACCGCGCCTGGTACGGCGCGCAGGTGCGCTCGGTGGCGCTCTTCCTCGAGGGCCGGCACGACGAGCTCACCGGCGAGCTCGAGCAGCACATGAAGCAGGCCTCGCAGACCATGGAGTTCGAGCTCGCCGCCATCTACCGCGACCAGCTGCGCGCCGTCGACTCCCTGCGCCAGGAGCAGCGGGTGGTCTCGGTGCGCGACCTCGACCAGGACGTGCTCGGCATCTACCGCGAGGG
>JBBJMR010000316.1:0-9999 GCA_037720395.1 Polyangiaceae bacterium | reverse complement strand
CGACCCTCGAGCATGGCCACCGCCTTGGCGGCCAGGATCAGCGACTGCCCGCCGCGGACCCCGGCGCCGTAGCGCACGGCGCGCTTCACCAGCTCCGGCGCGCCATCGAGGGACGGATCGGAGGCCCGCACCAGGCGCGAGGCATAGCGCAGCACGGGCTCGGCCACCGCCACGTCACGGCACAGGGCGCGCAGCGCCAGCACCTCGTCGCGGGAGAGCACCCGCGGCGGAGCGCCACGGTCCTGGCCGGTGGTCAGGGCCAGGATGTGGGTCATCTCGTCCTCGCCGGGGTTGGGCACCAGCACCTTGAGGAGGAAGCGGTCGAGCTGTGCCTCGGGCAACGGGTAGGTGCCCTCCATCTCGATCGGGTTCTCGGTGGCCAGCACGAAGAACGGCTCCTCCATGGCGTGCCGCGTGCCGGCGATGGTGCAGGCGTGCTCCTGCATGGCCTCGAGCAGCGCGCTCTGCGTCTTCGGCGTGGCCCGGTTGATCTCGTCGGCCAGCACCACCTGCCCGAAGATCGGGCCGCGGTGCAGGGCGAAGTGGCGCGAGCCGTCGGCGGCGGTGACCAGGATGTTGGTGCCCGTCACGTCGCTGGGCATGAGGTCGGGCGTGAACTGAATGCGCGAGAAGCGCATGTCCAGGCAGGCCGCCAGGGTGCGCACCAGCAAGGTCTTGCCCAGCCCGGGCGCGCCTTCGAGCAGCACGTGCCCGCCGGCGCACAGCCCCCAGAGCGTCTGATCGACGACTTCGTTCTGGCCGACCACCGAGTGGCCGATGGCCTCGCGCAGGCGCTGGCTCGCGCCCCGGGCCACGTCCAGGCGCTGCTGGAATCCGGGAGATTCGAGGGGGTCGCTCATCCGCGCCTCAATCTATACGGCCTCGGCCCGCGATGGTGGCCGCGCGGGTGCGGCGATTCGACGAAACCGCTCCAGGAGCGGCCCTGCCGGTCGGTCATCGCGGGTTGAAGTAACGCCCGACCTGTTCGCGATACTCCTCGGGGACGTCGCTGCGCTCGACGCCGTTGACCTCCTGCGGCGCGACCTGGCCGAGCGCTCCCTCGCCCTGGACGTTGGCCGTCTCGCCGGCGCGGCCTGCCGCCCGGCCCATGACCACGCCCGGCATGGGACGCGCCTTGTTGACGCGCGCGTCCGCGCGCGCGCGCACGCCGTTGCCGTCGACGGGGCTGGTCTGCCCATCGTGGTTGCCCTTGCCGCCGCCGGGGCCGGGCCCGCCGGTGCCGTCGCCCTGGTTCTGGCCCTGGCCATTGCCCTGGCCGTTGCCCTGCCCGTCGCCGCTCTGTCCCTGGCCGTTCTGACCGGGCCCCTTGTTCTGTCCCTGACCGCTCTGGCCCGGTCCGCCGGCGATGGGCATGGGGACCGGCGCACCCATCTGCCCCTCGGTCTCGCCGAGGCCCTGCTCGCCTTGCTCCAGCCCGCGCTGCCGCTCCGACTCCTCGCTCTCCGGCCCCGGCGCCTCGGCCATGCGCTTCAGCTGCTCGGCGAGCTCCTTCTGGCCCTCGGGCGTGCCGAGGCGCTCGGCCAGATCCTTCAGCTGCTCGGGATCGAGCTCGCCGCCGCCGCCTTCGCCGGCCTCTCCGGGAGGATTGTCGGCGAGCTGCTTCTTCAGGTTCTCGGCGAGCTGCTTGCGCTGCTCGGGGCTCAGGCCGTTGAGCGCATCGCCCAGGCTCTCGGCGAGCTTCTGGCGATCGGCGGGGCTGCCCGAGCCCTGGAAGTCCTTGAGCGCCTCACGCGCCTCCGGCGGCAGGTCCTTGCCCAGGCCCTCGGCGAGCTCGCGCAGGGCATCGGCCTGCTTGCCGCGCTGGTCCATGAGGCGCTTCTGCTCCTGGAGCATCTTGGCCACGTCCTTGGCGCCGTTCTTCCTCGCCGCCTCGGCCGCCTCCTCGAGCGTCTTCTTCGCCTGCTCGCGATCCGAGGCCTCCAGCTTGTTGGCCAGCTTCTCCATCTCGTCGTCGAAGCCGGTCAGGTCGCGATCGCCGAGCGCCTTGGCGGCGTCCTTGAACTGCGGCTTTTCGCCGAGCTTGCCGATGGCCGACTCCAGTCCCTGGCGCTGTTCGCCGTCGCCCAGCGAGAGCTTCTCGGCCGTGATGCCGTCGCGCAGCTTGGCGATGTCCGCCTGCGCCTCGCGCTTCTCCACCCCGGTCTTCAGCTTCTCGCGCAGCTTGCGCGCCTCGTCGGCGAGCGCGGCCAGGCGCTTCTTCTGCGCGTCGTCGCGCGCGTCGAGCTCGGCGAGCTTGATGACCTTCTCCAGGCCCACGAGGTCGGCCACGGTGACCTTCTCGACGCCCGGCGGGGTGGGGGCCACCGGCTGCGGCGGCATCGGCAGCCAGGTCACGAAGGCGATGGTTGCCGCGGCCAGCGGCAGCGCCAGGTGCCACACCCGCCACAGCGGCGCGCGCACCGCCTTGCCGCGCGCCTGGTCGAGGCGCTCGCTGGCCTGGGCGATGACCACCGCGCCGGCCTGGCCGAGATCGGCGCCACCGGGGCTGGAGGCGGGGCTCGACTCGAGCGGCCCGAGCGGCTTCGCCGAGCGCGCGCTGAGCTCCAGCGCGGTGACGATGGTCTCGTCGGAGCCGAGCTTGCCATCGAGGTAGAGCGCGACGGTGGTGTCGTCCCAGCGACGGCGTTGCGCGGCGGCCAGGCCCGCGGCCGCGCCGACGAGCCCCGCAGTTGCTGCCCAGGGGCGCAGCGCGCCGTGGTGCCATCTCCACGCTGCGCCCGATGCGGCAGCGCCGAGGATCAGCCCCAGCGCCGCGCCCCCCAGCACCTTGCGGAGCGCGAGACGGGTCCGCACGCCCCGGGCGAGGCGCCGGAACGCGTGGTGGAACCGCCGGCGGGCGCCGTCGTGGATCGGCGCGGCGATGGCCTGGGTAGGTGCCGAGGCGGCCATGTCCGGACAAGGTAACGCCCGGGCGAGCCTGGGGCCAGGCGGGCGGGCCACGTTGTCAGCGGGTGGCGGCTATCCTGGCCGCGACGTGGCCGCGGGCAGCCGGGAATCGGGGAAGGGGAGCGGGGCCGGGCGGGCGGACCTCCTGGTGGCCTCTATAAGGAGGGGGCTGGCGGAGGCGGCCGACCCGCGGCGGGCGCCGGGCATGCAGGCGTACATGAAATCGGCCATGCCCTACCGGGGGGTGCCGGCGCCCGCGCAGCGCGCGGTCTACCGCCGGCTCCTCGCCGAGCACCCGCTGGAGACCGCGAGCGCCTGGAGGAGGGCAGTGCTCGCGCTCTGGCGCGAGGCCGCCTTCCGGGAGGAGCGCTACGCGGCCATCGAGCTGGCGCTGGCCAAGCGCCACGCGGCGTTCCGCACCCTGGAGGCGCTGCCGATCTTCGAGGAGATGATCGTCGACGGCGCGTGGTGGGACTACGTCGACCCCGTGGCCACCCGCGGCATCGCCGAGCTGCTCGGCAAGGAGGCACGGCGCATGCGCGCGGTCCTCGTTGCCTGGAGCAAGCACGACGACATGTGGAAGCGGCGGAGCGCGATCATCGCCCAGGTCTCGTGCAAGGACGCCACCGATCTGGAGCTGCTCTACGCGTGCATCGAGCCGAACCTGTCGCACCGGGACTTCTTCGTGCAGAAGGCGATCGGCTGGGCGCTGCGCTCGTACGCGTGGACCGACCCCGACGAGGTGGTGCGCTGGGTGGACGAGCACGAGTCGCGCCTGTCGGGGCTCAGCCGTCGCGAGGCGTTGAAGAACGTCAGCAGCGGCAAGGCGCGCGGCAAGCGCCCTGCACGGAGCGCGAGGTGAGCGCCCCGGCGCCGACCGCGGGCGAGGCGTTCGACGGCGCGTGCTGCGCGCGGCATCCGCTCGCCTGGCCCATCGCGCTCGCGGCGCGCGGCCTGGCGGGGCTCGAGGCGTGGCCGGAGGTGGAGCAGTACGGGACGTTGCTCGGCCCGGCGCCGGTGCGCTTCGAGGTCCAGCCGCCTCGCCCGCGCGGGCGACGCCGGCTGCGCCAGGTCACGCCGGGCTACGACGCGCGCATCTGCGACGAGGGCGTGGTGCCGACACGCCGCCGCAGCTGGCACGATCTCTTCAACGCCCTGGTGTGGGCGACCTTCCCGCACGCCAAGGCCGCGCTGCACCGCCGGCAGCTGCGCGCCCAGCGCCGCGGCGGCGACTCCCCGGCGCACCCGCGAGCAGGATGCGCTGGCGCTGCTCGACGAGGGCGGCGTGGCCATGCTCTGCGAGGCGGCGGCGCACGGTGTGCTGTGCGCCGCCCTGGATGCGCGCGACCCGACCGCGATCGCCGACCTGGTCGCGGCCGGTCGTGCGCTCGGCGTCGTCTACGGACACGCGGTGCTCGAGCACCTGGCCCTCGAGGGTCCGCCGGTGCGCGCGCTGGTCCACCCCATCGCGTGCGCCGCCCTGCCCGCGGCCGCCCCCGCCTGCGTCGCCCTCGCCGACGTCGGCCTGGCCGCCGCGCTCGACGACGCGAGGAGCTTCATCGACGCCGGCGAAATGCGCTCGCTGCCGGTCCAGGCAAACCTGCTCGGCGGCCGCTAGGCCCGTGCCCGTGTCCGTGTCCTTGCCCGTGCCCGTCCCCGTGCCCGTGGTGTTCCGCTGATCGGTCCGCGGTACCCCGCCCATTCGGGCTCCGGTGGCTCTCCGTGCGTGCGGACCCCGGTGGGGGCCTGCCTTCCCTGGCCACCCGGTCTGCTATGTCCGAGCCCAGGCCCATGCCCATGCCCATCGCCGCTCGGTCGAGGGCCGCCTCGCGGCGCGGCCCTCGGGTTGCGCGTGGCGGCGGCCGCGCTGTGCGCGGGCGTGGTCGCGGGATGCGGCGACGCCCCGGTCGGGCTTCCGGGTGGTGCTGCCGCGGGTGATCCCGCTGGCAGCGGTGGAGGTCCGCCGGCGGGGCCGCTCGACGCGTTCGCCTGCGATCCCGGGCTGGTCGCGCCCGAGCTGCCGCTGCGCCGCCTCTCCCACACGCAGTACGAGCACGCGGTGCGCGACCTGGTTGGCGTGCTCGTGCCTTCCGAGCGCGATGTGATCCTGGCCGAGATCGACGGCGCCCTGGTCACCGTCCCGCCCGACACGCGCACCGGCCCGGACGCCAAGCTCGGCGCCATGCGCCGCCTCGACCAGACCATCTACCAGGAGACGGTCGACGGCGCGTACGCGGTGGGCAAGGCGGTCGGAGAGGCCATCGTGGCCACCGATGCGCGCCTGGAGGCGGCCGCGGGCCTCTGCGCCACCGACGGCGACGCCGGCAACGACGCGGCCTGCGTCGACGACTTCATCCGTCGCTTCGGGGCGCATGCGCTGCGGCGGCCGGTGACCGACGAGGACGTGGCGTACTACCGCGATGTCGTCGGCGGCTCGCTCGAGCGCGGCGACTGGGTCGACGTGGTGACCGAGCTCCTGTCGGCGCCGTGGCTGCTCTACTTCGTGGAGCTCGGTGAAGGGGATCCGGCGCTCGGCCCGGTTCCGCTGGGGCCCTATGAGCTGGCGTCGCGCCTGTCGTTCCATTTCTGGCAGACGCTGCCCGACGCCGAGCTGCTGGCGGCGGCCGAGTCCGGCGCGCTGCTCGACGACGCTGGGTACCAGGCGCAGGTCGAGCGCCTCTACGCCGACCCGCGCACCCTCGATGCGCTCGGCGAGCTGGCCGGCGACTGGCTCATGCCCCAGGACCTGCCCGACCTGGCCATGAACGTGGGCACACCGGCGTTCGACGCCTTCCGTGGCGAGCTGACGCCCTCGCACGAGCTCCGCGGCGACATGCTCGACGAGCTCGGCGAGATGGTGGCGTACTACGCGCACGACACGGAGTCCGGCTTCGACGCCTTCTTCGCCTCCGATCGGTCCTTCGCGCGCAGCGCCGAGCTGGCGGCGATCTACGGCGTGCCGCGCTGGGATGGCGGCGAGCCGCCGCAGTTCGCCGAGCCGCAGCGGGCCGGTCTCCTGGGCCGCGCCGCGCTCACTGCCTCCGGCCTGGCCACCACGCGCCCCATCCTGAAGGGGGTCTTTGCGCGCAAGGCGTTGCTCTGCGATCGCATCGAGCCGCCGCCCGCGGACGCGATGATGGTCGCCGCCGAGGCGGAGGCGCAGAGCCCCGCGGCCAGCGCGCGGCAGCGGGCCGAGGCCATCAGCGAGGCGCGCGCGGACTGCGCCGCCTGCCACCAGCAGACCATCAACCCGCTGGGCTTCGTCACCGAGAGCTTCGATGGCCTGGGCCGCTTCCGCGAGATGGAGACGGTCTACGCACCGTCCAGCGGCGAGGCGCTGGCCGAGGTCCCCGTCGACAGCGCCGCGGTTCCGAGGGTCGTCGCCGGCGACGCGCGGCCGGCCTCGGACACCGCCACCCTGGCGCGCTACATGCTCGAGTCGGGCAAGCCGCAGGCCTGCTTCGCGCGCCACTACTTCCGCTTCACGTTCGGGCGGCAGGAGCAGGACGAGGCAGACGGCTGCACGCTGGAGGAGATGTACCGCGGGCTCCTGGAAGGGCAGAGCTTCGGCTCCGTGCTGCGCGTCCTCGCGCTGCGCCCGGAGTTCCGGCGCCGGACGATCGAGCCATGAGCGGGCAAGGCAGACAGGCCCCGCCGCGCGGTGCCTCGCGCCGCCGTTTCCTGCGCGGCGCCGGCGGGCTGCTGCTGGCCTTGCCCTTCCTGGAGGGGCTGGAGCCGAGGCCCGTCTCGGCCGAGCCCAAGGCCCCGCGCAAGCGCTTCGTGTCGCTTGCCACCCAGCATGGCGGCTCGTTGGGCAAGGACCTGCACCCGCCACAGGCCTCGCTCACCGAGGCGAAGATCTACGCCGGCCAGCAGGTGCGCCGCGGCGACCTGTCGCTGGGCGTCTCCGGCGAGACCGCCAGCCTCTCGCCCATTCTCAGTGCCGGCGCCAACAAGCTCACCCCGACGCTGGTGTCGAAGATGAACGTCATCCGCGGCCTCAGCGTGCCCTTCTACACCGGTCATCACCGAGGCGGGCACCTCGGGAACTGGGACATCGACGGGGACCCGCACGGCTTCGAGCACATCCCGACCATCGACCAGGTGATGGCCTGGTCACCGAGCTTCTACGAGACGACGCCGCTGGTGCGGTCGATGGTCTGCGCCAACGGCTACGGCTCCTTCAACTGGCAGAACCCGGTGGACAGGACGGGGCCGGTGAGCACCGTCGCCGCGTTCGCCAGCTCCATGGCGCTCTTCCAGAGCATCTACGTGCCGCCGCCCGGTGAGGGCGATGCGCCACGCGCGCCGGTGGTCGATCGCGTCCTCGCCGACTACCAGCGGCTCCGCGGCAGCGCGCGCCTCTCCGGCAAGGACCGCGAGCGCCTCGATGCCCACCTGCAGAAGCTCGCCGAGCTGGAGCAGAAGCTGGGCACCGTCTACAGCTGCGAGCCCGCCGACCCGCCCGGCGACACCAACTCCCTGGGGCCGGTCGCCAACGACGTCGCCAAGACGGTCCAGTACTGGAAGTTCTTCTTCGACGTGGTGGCCATGGCCTTCGCCTGCGACACCAGCCGCATCGCCGTGCTGCCGCTCACCTGCCTCTACGATCCGAGCTTCTACGCCTACCCCGGCGGTGGTTGGCACGAGTCCGTCGCGCATCAGGCAGGCTTCATCAGCCCGCACCCGCCGGAGGAAGATCCCAGCGGCATGCAGAACGCGTCCTACCGCACGCAGTTCGCGGAGCTGTTCCTCTACCTGCTGCGCAAGCTCGACGAGATCGACGAGGGAGAGGGCACGGTCCTGGACAACAGCCTGGTCGCCTGGACGTTCGAGGCCGGCATCTACACCCACGACTCCTGGGACATCCCGGTGATCACCGCGGGCAGCGCGGGCGGCGAGATCGTCACCGGCAAGCACCTCGACTACCGCGACATGGACAACCGGGTCGGTAACGCCGGTGATGTGGAGAGCGATCGCCCGGAGCGCATCTACACCGGCCTGACCTGGCAGCAGTACCTGGGCACCGTGCTCCAGGTGATGGGGCTGGATCCCGGGGAGTACGAGAGCGGTGGGAAGGGCTACGGCCAGCACCACCAGCAGGCCGACTCGGGCTTCGAGCAGCACTCGGCGCAGGTGCTCGCCGCGCAGGGCGACCTCCTGCCGCTGCTGAAGGCCTGAAGCTCAGCGGGCGCGGCGCCGCAGGCCGAGCTCCACCGAGGCGATGCGCTCGCTCGGGCGCAGCGCGGCGTCGTAGATGGCGTTGCGGATGGCGTCTCCCACGGCGGGGTCGCGCTGTGCGGCGACCAGCGCAGCCGGGCTGAAGGACGCCACCCAGCGCCACAGCGGCTCGGCGGCGCTCTGGCCCACCTGCGCGGCGTCGAGCGTGGTGGAGTCGAGCAGGGAGGCGGCATCGGCGTGCCCCTGTGTCTCCAGCAGCTCACGCGCGCCGGCGAGCACCTCGGCCGGCGTGGGGCGCGTCTGCGGTGGCTCGGGCGGCGCGTCGCGATACACGTGGCCCCAGCGCCGCGCCACCGCCGGGAGGCGGAGCACCACCGAGAGCTCGGCCAGCTCGCTGTCCGGCGCGCGCACGGCGGCGTCGAAGGCGGCGCGCAGCGCGCTCAGGGCAGCGGTGTCGGCGCGGAGCATGACGAAGTCCGCGGCGTCGACGGCGATCGAGACCCGGTGCGCGGTGACGGCGCGCGTGCCAATCGTCCAGCGCTCGGCGGGGAGGACCTCGACGGTGGCGCCCGCGACCACGGCGGCGAGCGAGGCGGCGCCCTCGGCGGCGAGCAGCGCGGCAGCGCCCGCGCGCAGCGCCGCCACCGCGTCGCTCATCGGCGGCCGCGCATGAGCTGGTTGGCCTCCAGGGCCGCCTGCGCCTCGAGCACGGCCTCGGCCTCGCGCGCCGCATCGGCGTCGGAGACCACCGGCCGCTCGGGCGTGGCCTGTGGCAGTCGCGGACGCGCCGGCGCCGTCTCGGTGGTCGCGGCCGCCTCGGCCATGGTCGCTGCGGTGTGGCGCAGGTCGTCGTAGGGCTTGGCGAGATCGAAGATGACCTTGGTGTTACCGGCCTGGGAGAGGTTGGCCAGGGCCTCGAAGCGACGCAGCTCCATCGAGCCCGGGCTGCGCGCCAGGATGGCCGCCGCCTCGGCGAAGTTCTTGGCGCTCTCCACGTCGGCCTGGCTCTTGATGACCACGTATTGTCGGTCGCGCTCGGCGATGGCCACCTTGGCCAGCACCTCCTGCATCTGCGCCGGTAGCTGCACGTCCTGCAGGCCGATGAGCTCGATGTGCAGGCCCCACTGGCCGACGACCTGCTCCACCTGGCCACGCACCTTGGCGGCGATCTCCTCGCGGTGCGCGAGCAGCTCGTCGAGGCGTGTCTCGCCCACCACGTCGCGCAGGGCCACCTTGGCGCGGTCCTTCACCGCGGTCTCGTAGTTCTCCACGGCCAGCGCCGCCTTCTCCGGATCGATGACCCGGAAGTAGACGACGGCGTCGACCATGGTGGTCACGTTGTCGCGGGTGATGACCATCTGGCGGAGCAGGTCGCGGTTGCGCGTGCGTGTGTCGATGCGGATCAGCGACTGGATGAGCGGCAAGAAGAAGGTGAGGCCGGGCCGGACTTGGCCTCGGTACTTGCCGAGCGTGAAGCGCAGCCCCGTCTCCCACTGGTTGATCTGCCGCAGGCCGGAGAGCAGCCACACGAAAACCAGGGTGAAGAGGGCCAGGACCACGGGGGCCATCGGCTCAGCATAGCCATCCAGCCGGGGCTGCGCTGGCCGGGCGGGCCGGCGCGCGGGGCACTCCGTCAGGCGAGGCCCATGCGGCGCCGCACCGCGACGAGCTCGGCGGTGTGCGCGCCGGCCGCGGTGCGAACGACTAGCGGCGCCTCCGGCGCGGGCCGCGGGCCGGCGCCAACCTCGCAAGCGAAGAGCGAGAAGAGCGCCGGCAGGCCATGGCGCGGGACGACGTCGCGGCTGGCGATCACGCCGAGCCCGGCGGACGCGCAGGCCGCCTCCGCACGCGCGCGCTGCACGGTCGGGAAGCAGAAGACGAAGCGGCCGCCGTCGGCCAGCGCGGCGCGCG
>JBBJMR010000315.1:0-10023 GCA_037720395.1 Polyangiaceae bacterium | reverse complement strand
CGTGTGGCCATCGCCCGCGCGCTGGACACCGACCCGCCGCGGCTCCTGGCCGACGAGCCCACCGGCAACCTCGACACGCGCACCAGCTTCGATGTGCTCGATCTGCTGCAGCAGCTGAATGCGACGGGGATCACGATCGTGCTCATCACCCACGAGGCGGATATTGCGGCTTGTGCCAGTCGGGTGGTGCAGATGCGGGATGGGGCGGTGGTCAGCGACGAGCGCAACCCGACGCCGATGCGCGCCGGCGAGGAGCTGGCCAAGCTGCCGCGGCACGACGAGGTGGAGGAGGCGGCGCAGTGAGGACGCTGCTCATCGCCGTGCGCATCGCCTTCCGGGCCATCGCCCGCTCCAAACTGCGCGCTGCCCTCACGGTCCTGGGAGTCCTCATCGGCGTGGCTGCCGTGGTCATCGTCGTCGCGCTGGGCACCGGTGTGCGGGCCCGGGTGCTGGGGGAGATCGCTTCGCTGGGGGCGAAGATCATCTACATCTTCCCTCAGTCCACGCAGCAGTCGGGGGCGCGCCGGAACGACCTGGGGCGCATCACCGAGAGCGATGGCAGGGCGATCATGGCCGAGGCCACCAGCGTGGCCATGGTGGTGCCGTTCAGCTCGACCAGCATGCAGGTGGTGGCGGCGGACCGGAACGTGGCCACCCAGGTGATGGGCAGCACGCGCGGGTACTGGGAGGTGCGGAGCTTCACCTTCGCCAGGGGCGGCAGCTTCACCGAGAGCGACGAGCAGACCAAGGCCAAGGTCATCGTCATCGGCGAGACGGTGCGCGAGAACCTCTTCGGCGATGGCGAGGCCATGGGGGAGTACGTGCGCATCGGCAAGCACGCCTACCGGGTCATCGGCGTGCTGAGCAAGAAGGGGCAGTCGCCGTTCGGCGAGGACCAGGACGACCGGGTGATCATGCCCATCGGCAGCTTCCGCGCGCGGGTGGTGCCCAGCGCGCCGGGGCGGGTGCAGATGCTGCTCGCCGCGGCCACCGACGAGCGCACCGTCGACCGCGCCCAGCGGCAGATCGAGGACATCCTGCGGCAGCGCCACCAGATCGATCCCGACGACGAGCTGGACTTCGCGGTGCGCACCCAGGCCGAGTTCCGCAAGTCGCAGGAGCAGATCTTCGACGCCCTGACCGCGCTCCTGCTGAGCATCGCCGCGGTGTCGCTGCTGGTCGGCGGCATCGGGGTCATGAACATCATGCTGGTCAGCGTCACCGAGCGGACCCGCGAGATCGGGATCCGCATGGCCATCGGCGCCGACGCCTTCGACATCCTGGTGCAGTTCCTGGTGGAGGCGGTGACCCTGTCGGCCATGGGCGGGGTGCTGGGCATCGGCTGCGGGCTTTCGGCCATCTACCTGCTGGCCGGGGCGCTGGGCTGGAAGATGGACGTGCCGCTGCTGGCGGTGGTGGCCGCGGTGGGGGTGAGCGGGACCATCGGCATCGTCTTCGGGTTCCTGCCGGCGCGGCGCGCCTCGCGGCTCGACCCCATCAATGCCCTCCGACATGAGTGAGACACGAGTGAGGGACGAGTGAACAGCACCCTGTCGCGCGTGCTGGCGTCGCTGGCCATGGCGCTGCGCGCCGTGGTGCGGAACAAGCTGCGCGCCGGACTGACCATCCTGGGCATCACCATCGGCGTGGCGGCGGTGGTCACGGTCATCGCCCTGGGACGCGGCGCGCGCGACAACGTGAACGCGTCCATCTCCAACCTGGGGTCGAACGCGCTCATGGTCTTCCCGCGCTCCTCGCGCGCCAGCGGCGTGCGGACGGCGCAATCCGGCTCGCGCCTGAACGAGCTGGACAGTGAGGCGCTGGTGCGCGAGTCGACGAGCATCCTGCGCTCGGCGCCGTTCCTGCGCTCGGCGGCGCAGGTGGTCTACGAGGGGGAGAACGCCAGCCCGAGCGTGATCGGGACGCGCCTCGACTACTTCGTCATCCGCAACTGGAAGGTGCTGCGCGGCGACCTGTGGCCGAGCACCGCCGAGTCGCTCGGCGACCAGGTGGTGGTCCTCGGTAGCCAGACGGCGCGCGACCTCTTCGGCAGCGGCGACCCGGTGGGACACACGGTGCGCATCGGGCGGCACCCGTACACCGTGCTCGGGGTGCTGGAGGAGAAGGGGCAGTCGCCGTTCGGGCAGAGCCAGGACGAGGTGGTGCTGATGCCCATCACCACCATGCGCTCGCACCTGCTCTTCACCAAGCCGCACGACACGCACGCGCTGCTCTTCAGCGCCACCGCGGCGGAGACCACCGAGCGCGCCAAGCGTCAGGCCGAGCAGATCCTGCGGCAGCGGCACCACATCGGCGAGGACGGCGAGGACGACTTCATCGTCCGGAGCCAGGCCGAGTTCCAGGCCATGCAGGACGCCATCTACGGCGCGCTGTCGGCGCTGCTCATCGGCATCGCCACCGTCTCGCTGGTGGTCGGCGGCATCGGGGTCATGAACATCATGCTGGTCAGCGTGGCCGAGCGGACGCGGGAGATCGGCATCCGCATGGCCATCGGCGCGCGCGAGGCGGACATCATGACCCAGTTCCTGGTGGAGAGCGTGGTGCTGGCCATCCTCGGCGGGCTGGTGGGGACGGCCATCGGCTACCTGGGGATCGTGGCCTTCCGGGCGGCGCTGGACTGGCCGATGAAGCTGGAGCTGGCCAGCGTGGTGCTGGCGGTGGGGGTGAGCAGCTTCATCGGCATCGTGTTCGGCTTCTTTCCGGCGCGCCGCGCGGCGAAGATGGACCCGGTGGTGGCGCTGGGGCGGGAGTAGCGGGATCAGTTCTTCTTCATCAGGTCGGCGAAGGTGCCGAACTTGGCTTCCTTGGCGACCTCGGACCGGTACTGCTTGAAGGCCTGCTTCTCGGTGTCCTCCTTGAGGGCGCGCACCGAGAGCTTGGCCTCGCCGCGGCGAGGATCGATGTCGATGACCTTGGCCTCGAGGCGAGTCCCGAGGGGGAAGGTCTTGCGCAGATCGGCGCCGCGCTGGGGGCCGGTGTGCATGGAGGGGATGCAGGCGCGCGCCGGGCGCCCGGGGACCCCGAGCACGCGCACCACCAGGCCGCCCTCGGTGATCTGGTGGACGACCACCTGCAGCGCCTTGTGCGGCGCGATCTTCTGGCGCGGCTCGTTGGCCTCGGCCTCCGGCGGGGCCGGGTGCAGGCCGATGCGGCGCATGCCGGCGTCGGCGTTGGCGACCACCACGTCGATCTCGTCGCCGACCTTCACCACGTCGCTGGGGTGGGAGATGAGCTTGAGCGAGAGGTCGGCGGTGTGGATGAGACCGTCGATGGTCGGCTCGAGCTCGACGAAGGCGCCGAAGGGCTGCAGGCGCACCACCTTGCCCTTGTGGCGGCTGCCGAGCGCATACTTCTCCTTCACCGCGGCCCAGGGGTCCTCGATGGTCGCCTTGTGCGAGAGCCAGAGCTTGCCGTTGTCGTCGACCTTGACGACCTTGACGTCGATCTCCTGGCCGGGCTTGAAGAGGTCGACCAGCTTGGCGGCGCGGTCGTGGCTGGCCTCGGTCATGTGCACCAGGCCCTCGACGTTGCCGTGCGCGGGCAGGGCCACGAAGATGCCCCAGGGCATCACCGCGCGGACGATGCCCTTCTCGGTGGCGTCGGCGACGATGGTCGTCAGGTGCTGGGCGCGCTCGGCCCAGGCCAGGTCCTCGAGGAGCTTCTTGCGGGAGACGACGATGTCGCGCCCCTTCTTGGCGTACTGGGTGACCTGGATCTCGAGGCGCTGGCCGACGAGGTACGACAGGTCGGCGCCGTGGCGCAGGTCGACGTGCGAGGCCGGCGCGAAGGCGCGCAGGCCGCCGATGTCCACCTCCACGCCGCCCTTGACGGCGCCGGTGACGAACCCGTCGATGTACTCGCCCGTCTCCAGGGCGGACTCGACGCGCTGGCGCGCCTCCTCGAGGCGGGCCGGAGCGCGCGACATGACCAGCATGCCGCCGCGCACGCCGGTGCTGGCCACGGTGGCGATGAACTGATCGCCCTCGGCCGGCGGCTCCTCGTCGATGATCTCGCGGCGATCGAAGAGGCCGGTGGCCTTGCCGGCGATGTCCACCCAGATGGCGTGGTCGGTCACCTTGCTGACCTTGCCGAAGACCTCCTCACCGATCTGGAAGGCGGGGCGCTCGCGCAGCGGGGGAATGCCCTTCTTGCGGAGCTTCTTCCTCGGGCCGCCCTCGGCGCCGGCCTCGCCCTCGGCGGCCTCGCCCTCGGCGGCCTCGCCCTCGGCGGCCTCGCCTTCGCCTTCGCCTTCGCCTTCGCCTTCGCCTTCGGCGCCTACGCCCTCGGCGCCCTCGGCGCCTTCGGCTGCCGCGGCGCCCTCGGCCGCGACGCCGGGGCCCTTCTTGCCGCGGCGGCGGCGGCGGCGCTTCTTGCCCTCGCCGGTCACGGCGGCGCCCTCGACGAGGCGCGGGCGGTTGGTGGGCGCGCGGTTGCCCACGTCGTCGCCTGGCTCCTCGCCGGAGGGACGCTCTGCACCACCGGACGGATCGCCCGAGCCGGCCTCGCCGGCGCCGGTGTCGCTGCCGCTGGCCTGGCTGCCGCTGGTGCCGCCGGCGTCGCTGCCGCTGGGATCGCCGCCGCTGGCGCTGGTGCCGCCGCTGGGCTCGCTGCCGCTGGCGCTGGTGCCGCCGGGCTCGCTGGCGGTGGTGCCGCTGGGCTCGCTGCCGCTGGCCTCGCCGGCGCTGCGGCTCTCGCTGGCGGAGGCGTCGGCGCGACCGTTGGACGGTGCGCCCGGCTCGGGCGGTGCGCTGGGCCTGGAGGCCTCGCCCGAGGATGCCTGCGGGGCAGCCTCCGGCGCGCGCGGAGCGGCGCCCTCGTGGGTGGAAGGAGCTGCGGCGGCAGACCCCGCTCCTGTGGAGGTTGCGACGCCTTCGCTGGCGGCCGGTTCGCCGTTCGAGCCCGGGGTGGTGTTGTCGTCGCTGCTCATGGCTGGCGCCGTTCGCTCCGAAGGCACCGCGCGGGGCGTGGTGCGTGTGTCACCGCGCGAGGCGGTGCGGGGTGGTCGTCGCGTGATGTGGACGCGTGCGTGGTGCGTGCGAGATCGCCGGGGTGCTGCCGGCGTGCGAGCGTGAGATCGACGCGAAATACCGCTGCGCACGGGTGGCGCGGCGGCGGGGGGGCGGAACCATATCCCACGGAAAGCCTCGTGGCGAGGCGAGATCGCCCGCTGGACGCGCGCCGACACGCCCGGATCCGCCGGCGCGGCGCGCTGTCGGCCGAGCGCCCGGGCTCACCCGCGCGCGATGGGCAGGGTGCGCTTGCCGGTGCCGCCGCTGCGATCGATGACCAGGCCGCCCTGCGGGCCCTTGCCGGTGACGACGTTGTGGACGGCGACCTGGGTGGCGAGCTTGCGGGCCACCTCCATGAAGGAGCGGCCGATCTCGCTGTCGGGCGCGGCCTGGACCACGGGCGTGCCGGCGTCACCCCACTGCCGGACGGCGGGGTCGATGGGGATCTGACCGATGAGCGGCGCGGCGGCGAACTCGGCGATGCGCTGGCCGCCGCCGGCGCCGAAGATCTCGTGGCGCTTGCTGCAGCCGTCGCAGATGAAGAAGCTCTCGTTCTCGATGACCCCGAGCAGCGGGATGCCGAGCTTCTGCGCCATGGCCACCGACTTGTAGACGTCCTGCAGGGCCACCTCCTGCGGGGTGGTGACCACGACGGCGCCGGTGGTGCGCGTCTTCTGGGCGATGGTCAGGGCGATGTCGCCGGTGCCGGGCGGCATGTCGAGGACCAGGTAATCGAGCGGGCCCCAGTCGACCTGACCGAGGAACTGCAGGAGCGCGCTCTGCAGCATGGGGCCGCGCCAGATGACGGCCTGCTTCGAGTCCTCGAGGAGGAAGCCGAGGCTCATCAGCTTCACCCCGAAGCGCTCGAGCGGCAGGAAGCGCGTGCCGTCGGCGGAGCCGGGGCGGCCCATGACCCCGAGCATGGTGGGGATGCTCGGGCCGTACATGTCCGCGTCGAGCAGGCCGACCTTGGCGCCGAGTCGCGAGAGGCCGAGCGCCAGGTTGGTGGCCACGGTGCTCTTGCCGACGCCGCCCTTGCCGCTCATCACCAGGACGATGTTGGCGATGCCCGGGGCCGGATCGTCGCCGAGGATGGGGCGCGGCGGCGGGCGGAAGCCCCAGGTGATGGAGACGCCGCTGGCGCCGGCGGCGCGCAGCGCGGCGTCGAGGTCGCGCTCGATGACCTGGGCGCCGGGGTCGCCGGGGATGAGCAGGTCGACGGCCAGGCGCACCGCGTCGCCTTCCACGCTGACGTCGCGCACCATGCGCAGCTCGGTGAGCGGCCTCCGGACGGTGGGCTCGAGAACGGAGGCGGCGGCCGCGACCACGGCTTCGACGGTGATGGGCATGCTTGCCGGTGGGAGTAGGCCGCCGCCCCGGGTCCGTCAAGCCGAGGTGCAGATGTGGGTCGCGCGCCGGCGCGGGCGGCCGCCGGCGGCGCGTGGACGGACGTGCCTCACGCCATGCGCACCCCCGAAAAGAACGACGCCCGGATGCACAGGGCAACCGGGCGTCGCGGAGCCGCCTCGCGGCGGCTCGTTCAGGGTCGGCTCAGCCGCCGACCACGCTGGTGATCTCGGCGAAGGCGCTGAGGCTGCCCTGGAGGCCGGTGGTGGCCTCGCCGATGACCGTGCCCACGGCACCGAGCTCGCCGAGCGCGCAGGCCGCGCCGATGCTGGCCTTGAGGTCGGCCTCGCCCGACAGCTGATCGACGGTGGCCTTGACCGCGCCCTCACCGGCGGCGACCAGGTTGGCACCGGAGTCGACGAGCACGTCCGCCTTGGCGGCGGCCGCGATCATGGCGGAGAACTGGCCGCGGAACGTGCCCAGGAAGCCGAGGAACTGGCCCTGCGCGGTGGCGTCGAGGCCGGCCTTGAACTGGAACTTGATGTCCAGCTCGGGCGGGGTGCACTCGATGCTCGCCTCGGCCTTGGCCTCGACGGTCGCCTTGCAGTCGGCGCTGACGCTCGGCGGGGTGGCCTTGCCCTCGCAGCCGCCCTTGCACTTGACGTCGGCCTTGGCCGCGCCCTCGCAGCGCGCCTCGGCCGTCGCGTCGCAGGTGCCGCTCGGCGGGGTGTACTCGCAGCTGCCCTCGCACTTGCCGGAGCAGGAGCCGCCGGCCTTGAGCTCGCAGGTGCCCTGGCAGGTGCCGGTGCACGAGCCCTTGCAGTTGCCGGCCGCGTCCATGACCGTGCAGCCAGCGCTGCAGGTGCCGCGGCAGACGCCCTCGCAGGTCGCCGCGACCTCGAGGCTGCAGTCACCGCTGCAGGTGCCTTCGCAGGCCAGGTTCGGCGCCTGACCCTTGCACTTCAGGGTCGCCTCACCGGTGCAGCTCGCCTGCGCAGAGGCGTCGATGGTGCAGGTGCCCTCGCACTTGACCTCGACGCTGCCCGGGTCGACGTCGACATCGCACTCGGCGGCCGCCTTGGCGGTGACCTCGACGCTGGCCTGGCAGGCCGGCTCCTTGAACCCGATGCTCAGGCCGCCATCGACGTTGGCGGTGATCTTCGCCTCCAGGGCGGCCTTGATCTCGGCGCCCGTGGCGCCGGCCTGGAGCCCGAGGCTCGCCGCCATGGCGTCGAGCTGGGCGCGGATGTTGGCGTTGACGCCGTTGGCGGCCCCGCTGAAGTCGATGACCGCGCCGAAGAAGGCGTCGATCTTCGGGATGCCGGAGATGCTCGCGTTGCCCTCGACCACGCCCTCCGCGGCGCACACCAGGCCGCACTGCTCCGCCAGGTCACCGACGAGGCCATCCTCGCCACAGCCGGTGAACGGCATCGCCAGGCCCAGGCCCATCAGCGCCACCGGCGCCACTCGTCGCCACATCTTCGTATCCATCGAAGCTCTCCTTCAGGTTCGCGGTTCCGTGCCGGTCCGGTGTTGTAAGGAACGCCGAGAGTCGCCTTTTTGGGGTCCCCGACGAACGTCGTTGGACGAGCGGGGAAGCGAACCGACGCAACAGAAGGCCGACAGTCTTACGAAGGCACGCGCTTTCGCAATGTCAGCAATCCCAAACACGTGCCGCGGATTCGTGCTGTTCGTGTCCTACGTCCGCGCGCGCGCCCCTCCCGAGCACAACAGCGCGACCGTACCCGCAAAGCGTCGGGCAGGTCCAGAACGCTACGGGGTGCGCGCTCGGTCACCATGCGCCTACAAGTACTTCGGCGTCGTCGTGCTGCCGCGCTCGCCGCGATTTGCGAGGCCACCGTGCGCTTCGCGCCAGGTGGCCACACCGCCGCCACGCGCGCGCCGCTGTTGGCGCGCGCGCCGCGTGTGTCCTCGCTGTGCGATCAGGCCGTCGCCGAGTCTCTCAGGGGAGATAGCAGCTGGTCTTGCCGGTGGCCTGAGGGTTGTCGATGGGCAAGTAGCACTTGTGATAGAAGGCCGAGCCCTGCGCGACGCCCCAGTCCTCGTCGAGGCAGGTGCCGTTCACGCCGGCCGACGACGTCGGGCAGTTGGCGTTGGTGGTGCAGTCGTCGCTGGGCGGGTAGTTGGAGAGGCAGGCGCGCTCGGTGCCCGAGGCCTGGAGGCACACGCCGGTCGCGCCGCAGTCGCGGTCGTCCACGCACGGGTCGCAGAAGGCGCCGGTGCCCTTGCACTGGCCGAAGCGCGGCACGCACGCGCCGACGCCGGCGATGGGCGTGACCAGCGCGTTGACGTCGCACTGCTCGTCGAGTGGGCAGTCGCCCTCGTTGGCCGGGTTGCAGAGGGTGGCGCAGACCTGGGCCTGATCCGCCGGCGTGCGCGCGCAGCGCATGTCGGGGTCGTTGCAGTCGACGTCCGCGGCGCAGGTGGTGCACGGCTCGCGCTTGAGGCACATGGTGCGCAGCAGGCAGGTCGAGCTCTCGATGAAGTTGTTGCCGTTGGCCTGGTAGTCGGCCTCGTTCACGCACGGCGCGTCGGGATCGTCGCCGCAGAGCGGGAAGGCGGAGGGGCCCTTGTCGCCCTCCTTGCCGCAGATGTTGAGGTTCACGCGCTGCACGCCGCAGTAGAAGCCGCCGGGGCAGTCGACGTCCTCCTTGCAGTCGGTGCGCGTGCAGTACGCCTCGGCGTCGCCCTGGCCGAAGCCGCTGCAGGTCAGCGGCTGGCACTGCTCGGGCGCGCACTGCGGGGTCATGCTGCAGGGCGCCTTCTCGATCGAGCAGCGCCCGATCTGGCAGTCGGCGACGCCGCGGCAGGCGTCGATGTCCGGCACGCAGACGTTGTCGTTGGCGCCGTCGGTGTTGGCGTCGATGATCGCGCACGACGGCGCTGCCGGGCCGTCGCAGGGGGCGCCGTTGGGGCAGGCGAAGACGCGGTAGACGTCGCCGCACTCGTTGCCGGTGGGGCACGCGTACCCGAAGCCGCGCGCCTTGGCGTTGGACTGGCAGACCTGCACCTTGCCGCCGGTGTCGTCGTCGAAGGCCTCGCCGCAGTCCTGGGTGTGCATGAAGTAGCCCTGGCCCTGGGTGGGGTAGCCAGCGCCGCCGTTGTAGTTGAAGCAATCGGAGTGCGCGGTGCACGACAGCGCGCAGAGGTTCTCGACGCAGACGTTCGCCGAGACCCCGGCGTCGATCCCCTGGAGGCAGCTGCTGGCCAGGCACTTCGGCTCGCACACGCCGTCGATGACCACGCCGGCCTGCGCCTCGCAGCTGGCGGTGCCGGAGGCGCTGCTGGCCCCGTCGGGGTCCTCGTCGCTGCCGCAGGCTGCGGGCAGGAGCGCGGCGCCGAGCGCGACGACGGAGAGGGTGGCGACGGAGAACAGGCGGATGGCGAAGCTAGGCAGCGGCATGGGAGCGTTGACCTCGACCGATGGTGGCCGCGACGGATGGCGGCGAAGCAGGCGCCGCGCAGCATGCAACGTGCGCGGTCGCGCGGCACAAGAAAATCGGCGCCTCGGCGGCGGCGCCGCAGCGCGGCATCTCGGCGCGGCGTGCGGGAGGAGGGGGAGGGGGGAGGGGAGCGGAGCGGAGCCGAGCGCGTTTGTGCCGGATGCGGGCCTGTTGCCCGCCGC
>JBBJMR010000314.1:0-10058 GCA_037720395.1 Polyangiaceae bacterium | reverse complement strand
GTTCTCGGCGCGGAGTCCATCACGCCGGATAAGGCGCGATGCGGGATAATGGCTCTTATGGTGCGTGCCAGATAAGAGCCATCTGCGCCGATACTTCTTCGAGGCCGCGATCTGCAAGTACCCGGTCGGCGCCGTCGGCCTGATGCACATCCGCGAGGTGTTCGCCGCGGATGCCGCCCTGCGTGACATGCCACCCATCGACCGCAAGCGCGAGCGTGAGCGGACGGTGGCCCCTCTGGTAGACGCCCTCACGGATCCCCTGGTTTGTTTCTTGCACGGAGAATCCATGGCCACGCGCTTCGTCTGACGTGGCATGACCAGCAACCTGGTGAGTACGACCTCGATCCTCCGCGCAGGCACGGACGCAGACAACCGCCGCAAGCTTCTGCGGCTCGAGCAAACTCGGGAGTTCGTCGAAGGGCTGTTCGGGGAGGACGAGCACGCGCTGCGCGTCCTGTCGTTGGCCAACGGCGTGGCAGGGGTGCTCAACGCGGCGACGGTCTCCATCCACGCGATTGGGCAGGCGTACGCGAAGCTCGCCCACACGACGCCGAAGAGCGGCACGAAACAGGTTGATCGACTGCTGAGCAACCCGGGCATCGTGCTCGACCATCTGCTGCCGTCGTGGATCGAGTTCGTGCTTTCTGCACGGAGCGAGGCGGTCATCGCGCTCGACTGGACCGAGTTCGACGACGACGACCACTCGACCCTTTGCGCGTACCTGGTGACCACGCATGGCCGGGCGACACCCCTGGCGTGGAGGACGGCGAAGAAGTCCGAGCTTCGGGGGAGGCGCACGCGGATCGAGCAGGACTTCTTGGCGCAGATCCACGAGTGGATTCCGGAACGGGTCGGGATCACGCTGCTGGCCGATCGTGGCTTCGGGGACCAAGCGCTCTACACCTTGCTGGAAGCTTGGGGATGGGACTACGTGATCCGGTTCCGCGGCTGCATCATGGTGACGACGAGCGGCGGCGAATGTCGCACGGCCTCCGAGTGGGTGCCTGCGACCGGGCGCGCAACGATGCTCCGCAATGTATCGGTGACGAACGACCAGAACCCGATCCCCGCGGTCGTCGTCACACACGACCGGCGCATGAAGGAGCCCTGGTGTCTCGCGACATCCCTCGGGAAGTGGTCTGCGTCCGACGTCGTGAAGCTGTACGGCAAGCGCTTCACCATCGAGGCCACGTTTCGCGACGTGAAGGACCTCCATTTCGGTATGGGCTTGCGTGCGACCCACATCCGGGACGCGAGCCGCCGCGACCGGCTTCTTCTGTTGGTCGCCGTGGCCCACGCGCTGCTCACGCTTCTGGGCGCGGCCTCCGAGGAGACGGGACTCGACCGCTACCTGAAGGTGAACACCGTCAAGCGCCGCACGCATTCGCTCTTCCGGCAGGGCAGCTACTGGTACGACTGCATTCCAACGATGCGTGAAGAGTGGCTGCGTCCGCTGATGGGCGCCTTCGACCGCATCGTGCGGGATCACGCCACGCTCTGCGCCTGCTTCGGCCTGATTTGATGGATGAATACGAGGGGATGCGTGAGGTAGACGCCTTCTTCGCCTGGGTCGACGAGGCGAGGGCCATCACCACCGGCCGCAACCTGGCCACGAAGGCGCTCGGCTACGCCCACAACCAGGAGGCGGAGCTGCGCCGGGTCTTCCTCGACGGGCGCTTGCCCCTGGACAACAATCGCAGCGAGCGCGCCCTGCGCAAGATCGTTGTCGGACGCAAGAACTGGCTCTTCTATGGCAGCGACCTGCACGCCGACGCTGCCGCCGCCCTGTTCTCCTTGATTGCCTCGTGCCGGATGCACCGTGTCGAGCCCGAGCGCTATCTCGAGGAGGTCATCCGCGTCCTGCCGTACTGGCCGCGCGACCGCTACCTCGAGCTGTCTCCGAAGCACTGGAACGCCACCCGCGCTCGCCTCGACCCCGCCGAGTTGAACGTGCCCGCCGGCGACATCACCGTCCCACTCATGTAACCCGCTAGAGTGGCTCCTGCTGCGGGCACACAGCAAGCCCCGGAGATGTCATCGCCCGTGCATGCGATACGCGGCAGGGATCCGGCTGCCTTCTCCTGCTGAGCGCACTCGAGCGCTCAGCAGGCCCGCGGGCTCGAGCACTCGACGGAGAGGGGGTGAATCGTAAATGCTTACCGCTAAGGATCTGGAGGTGATCGAGAAATGCATCAAGCAGGAGAATCCGTCCGGAGACGCGCTTCTGAGGATGGAGCGTGCTGGTGACGAAGCGTTCGATGTGATTCGAGATGCCTTGATCGAGCGTCCACTTGGCGCGCATCAAAAGATCAATGCACTCAGGAGGCTGGCACTGCTGACCAGGCAGCAATGCCAGGAGAGAAAGGAAGAGGTTCTCGACTTGGCCCTTCGGTCTATGCGGGACGAAAGTATCTTGGTGCGCTCGGCAGCCACGAACGCCGCGATTGCGTTGGTCAGGCTTCTCGAGAAGCTTCCTGCGGCGAGGTTTCGAACGAAGTATCCAGTCGGTGCCAAGCCTTCCTCCGTGAGCTAGTGCAGATTGCCGTGCAAGAGGCGACGGAACGTGGGTTAGACGAACAGCAGGCCAATCTCGCGGACAGCTTTCTAGCCTTAGCCATCCGAAGGGATGGGCAAGTGATCTCAAGAAGAGGTGGCCGATTCGACCTGAGCGGAGCCGAGATGGCGCTACTCGTCGCTGCTCTCGGCGTTCTATGCCATTGGCCGTTCGAGGTTGCTGACGCGAAGTTGATGGTGAGTGGAGCGGCGAAGCGTGCGGCGGAGTCACTTGGAGACCGTATGTCTGCAGAGTGGAGGGCCTTCCTCGCCAGGGTTGGCCTGTGGGATCACCCGTCCGGCCGATGGACGCAAGAGTTCATTCAGAAGCGTGCGAACCTTCGCTTCGAAGTTCATCTGTCCAGCGAAGAGGTCGAGCTGGCCGCGCTCGCCCTCCGGGCGACACGCACGGAGTTTCGAGACAATTGGGGAGAGTTCTGCGTGGTGGGATTCGGCGCGCTGCACTGGTATCCGATTGGTCCCGAGAACCTTGAGATCCTGGCCCGCCGTTTCACTGAGGGGCTTCCCAACACCGACGAGGGCCCGGCTTCGTGAGGGCACCGGGGGGGGGAACCTGGCGGTGGGCTACTGAGCACACCCAACCTGTTTCGGAGGACGCAATCGACACGTAACAGTCCGGAGGTGACCTGCGCGCAGGCCGTCGGCGCCCGTCGGCGCCTCGGTGTGGCCCCCTGGCACGCGGGGAGCTGGTGACGCGCGCCGCGCGGCGCCGGGCCAACGGGCTGCTCGACCTCGCCGCCGCGGCATGAAGACCGCGCGGCTGCCCGCGTCCCTGGCCTGGGCCGAGCTGCCCGAGCCCATCCTGATCCGCGACGTGCGTGCGCACGAGCGTGCAGCCGCCGGCACGGCGCCGAGCCTGCTCTTGCCGCGGCGTGTCGGTGACGGTGTGCACGTGCTGTGCATCGGCAAGGTGGTCGATGTCGGCTACCGCGCGGCCGAGCAGCAGCTGGTCGCCGACGTCGAGGACCTGGCCGGGGCGGTGGTGCGGATCGAGCGCAGCCATCGCAGCGTGGCCCCGGGCGCCATCGACGCGCTGGCGCGCGCCCTGGGGGCCGGCCCGCGCTTCGTCTCCGGGCGCCTGCGCCGCTCGACGCGCGGCTGGGTTCTGTCGCCGCTGGCCGTGGTGGGCGAGCGCCTGGTCGTTCCGGACCTCGAGAAGCCCGCGCCCGGTGCAGGCGCGCACGGTGCGTCGCCCGACGCGCTCGACGAGCTCGATGCCCTGCTCGCCGAGCTCGCCAGCTTCCTCGAGCGTGGCCTGCTCAAGGGCTGGCGCGCCGTGCAGGCTGCCGCGCCCGGGCTCGCGGTGCGCCTGAAGGAGGCGGGGATGGCGCGCACGGCCGATGTGCTCGAAGGCGGAGACGCTCCGGGGGAAGAGCGATTGCTCGACCTCGCGGTGGTGCGCGCGCTGCTCCACGAACCGCCTGCAGCAGAGGCGACCCCGGCGTAGCGCCGGTCCCCGTTGTCACCCCGCGGCCGAGGCGGGACGGAGCGATGACCCCTGCGACCCGTGAGGCATGCGCGTTGCAGTGACTCGCGCTGGGGACGAGCCGCGGACCCACGCCGCCCTCGAAGGCCCCGTTCTGCGCAAACTGCGGGAGGCGTCGTGACAAATCGCTTCGGGATGAAGGCCGGGCTGGGTGGTTCCATTGCGATCCTGGTTCTGGCTTGCTCCTGGACAGGCTGCGGCAGCTCCGGCGGCGACGACGACGGGGAGAACATCGACCACGACGGCGCCGGGGCGGGCAGCGGCTCGGGGAACAGCAGCGGGGAGGGCGGAGGCATCCTCACCGGCTCGGGCGGAAGCGGCACCGGGGGCGACGAGTCGTGCGCCAGCTCGACGGTCGTCGCCGAGGCCGTGGAGGCGCCCGCGGACATCATCTGGGTCGTCGACCAGTCCGGCAGCATGGACCAGGAGACGCAGTACGTGCAGGGGAAGATCAACGACTTCGCCACGCTCATCGAGCAGAGCGGTGTCGACTATCGGGTGGTGATGATCGCCGATCCGAACGGGGGCAACGCCATCTGCGTGCCGCCGCCGCTGGCCGGGGCCGACTGTGGCAATGGGCCGAAGTTCAGGCTCGTGCCCGAGGAGGTGGGCAGCAACGACGGCCCGGAGATCGCGCTCCAGGCCTACGACCAGTACGCGGACTTCCTGCGGCCGGAGGCCACCAAGCACCTGGTGTTCGTCACCGACGACAACAGCGACATGTCTGCCGCGGACTTCCTGGCCGGGCTGCAGGCGTTGCAGCCGGCGGGCATGTTCGACAGCGTCTACGTGCACGCCATCTACGCCTTCGGCAACGGCGACAACGGCTGCGACGGGCCTTTCGGCAGCGGCGCGCAGGAGGGCGAGGTCTACACCGAGCTGGTGGCCACCACGCAGGGCGCCGCGGGCGTCATCTGCGAGGACGACTGGAGCACGGTGTTCACCGGGATCTCCACGGCGGTGCTCGCCGGATCCAAGGTCCCGTGCGAGCTGTTGATCCCCGAGCCGGCGGAAGGCGAGACGCTGGACACCGGCAAGGTGAACGTGGCCTACCAGTCGGGCAGTGGCCCGAAGCAGACGCTGCCGCACGTCGATGACCATGCGAGCTGCGGGGACACCGGCGGCTGGTACTACGACGACAACGCCAATCCGACGACCATCATCCTCTGCTCCGACATCTGCACGATCATCGAGGCCGACGTGAACGCCGCCGTGTCGATCGAGATCGGATGCGGCACGGTGACCGCCGACTGAGCGGTCGCTGGCTCGTCAGCAAGCCACAGGCACCTTCGCCGGCGACCCTCGCCGGAGTGCGCCCGCGAACCGTCAGGCAGTGGCCTCGTCGCCGGGGAGGTCCATCACGCCTTCGTACAGCGCGTCGACGGAGAGGCGGATGGCGATGCGGTCGAGCGCCACCAGGCTGCCGGGGCCGTGCACCGAGAAGTGGAAGGTGTCGTCCGGTTGGCGCGTGTAGAGCTCGACGCGCGCCTCGCGCTGCGAGACCAGCACCAGGTGCTCCACCGAAGGCAGCGCGAGGTAGGCGGCCTGCTTGTCGCCACGATCGTAGCCCTCGGTCGATCTCGAGAGCACCTCGACGACCACCTTGGGATTGAGGACCACGTCGGAAGTGGACGGCCGCAAGAGGACGGGCCGGCAGACGACGACGGCGTCGGCGTAGGCGAAGTGGTCGCCGGCGAGGCCGAGCCGTAGGTCCGAGGTGTGTACGTCGCACGGCCGACCGCGGAGGCCTTCGTCCAGAGTGGCGATCATGCGCGCGGCCAGTCGGCTGTGGCGGGGCGATCCGCCGGCCATCGAGAAGACCTCGCCGCGCACGTACGTGTGACGCTCCGATTGTGCGCGCTCCCACACCAGGAAGGCGTCGGGATCGGCCATCCGCTGTGCCGTGGCGCCGTTCACGCCCCCGAAGGTAGCACGGCCGGAAGGGGTGCTCGCGCCGCCGGTGGCGCGCAGCTCGGTGACGATCTCCCTCGCGCCCAATGCCACTCTGGACGAGTCGATGAGCGATGAGCGGTAGCGTCCGTCGATGACCGGCTGGGTCTCGACGGCGTCGGCTGCTCCGGCCCGTTCCGCGCCGTCGTGAGACCTGGTAATCGAAGGGTGTGCCGTCCTCGCCGCTGCGCGTTGCGCTGGTCCAGTGCTCGTCGGTTCCCGGCGACGTTGCGGCGAACGCGATCGCGGCCGCGCGCACGATCTCGATGGCGGCGGCGCAGGGAGCGAAGCTCGTCGTCTTTCCCGAGCTCTCCCTGACCGGGTACGACCTCGATCTCCTGGCGTCGACGCCGAACACCTGGCTGGAGGACGCGAACGACGGGCGCTTCGAGCCGGTCCGGCGCGCATGCGTCGCCAGCGGTACGACGGCGGTCCTGGGCGCGCCGTTCCGCGGTCGTGCGGGCGACCAACTCATCGCGGCGCCCATCGTCGGCCCGGACGGGGGCACGCACCTGTCGTTCAAGGAGCACATCCATGGCTCGGAGGCGGCCGTGTTCCGCCCGGGCGAGGCGGCGGCGCCGTTCGAGGTCAGCGGCTGGCGCGTGGCCGTCGCGATCTGCTTCGACGCCGCACACCCCCGCCACGCGGAGCATGCCGCGCAAGGCGGCGCGGACGTCTACGCTGTGTCCGCGCTCTACATGCGCGGCGAGGAGCGGAGGCGTGACCTGCACCTCGCCGCGCGCGCCATGGACAACCGCATCTTCTCGGTGCTCTCCAACTACGCCGGCAGGACCGGGGCCCATGTCTCGTGCGGCATGAGCGGTGCCTGGTCGCCCACCGGCGACGTCATGGAAGTCGTCGAAGGCGCGGGCGACGCGATGCTGGTGGTCGACCTCGATCCGGGCCAGCTTCCGCAACTTCGGGGCTGACCGCCGGCAAGCTCGCCAGCTGCCTGCTCGGCATCTCGCGGGCTCGGCTGGCCACGTGCCCTCGGTTCGGTCCTGCGCGAAGCGCACTCGATGCGTCGGCCGGAGTTGCAAATTAGAATAGTCGCTCTAATATGTCAGGCATGCAACTGGTCGAACGCGCGCGCCTCCTCTACGACGCCTTCGCACGCAGCGACGTCGCGGCGCTGGCCGCCGCGCTGCATCCCGATGTCGTGGGGGACGTCACCCGCGGCCTGCCCCACGAGCTTGGCGGCGTCCACCGCGGCCCGGAGGCGATGCTGCGCATGTGGGGACGCGCCGGACGCAAGACGCCGTTCCGGCCGGTGCCGGACGAGATCACCCCGCTCACCGACGGGCGCTTGCTGGCCATCGGGCGCTACGTGGGCGGAGGGCACGAGGCGGCGTTCGCGCACGTGCTCACGTTCGAGGGCGACCTGGTGGTGCGCATCGTGCAGATCACCGACAGCGCCATCTGGCACCAGGCGGCGGCGCAGGTCGCCTAGTGGCCGGTGCCGGTCGCCCCGCCAAGTTCGATCGGGAGGAGCTGCTCGACGCGGCGCTGGCGCTGGTGGCCGAGGGCGGCCCGGCGGCGCTGACCCTGGCGGCGCTGGCGCGGGCGGCCGGCGCGCCCACCGGGTCGATCTACCACCGCTTCCCTCGCTCGACGCGCTGACCGGCGAGCTCTGGGTGCGCACGGTGGAGCGCTTCCAGCAGGGCTTCGTGGAGGCTGCGGCCATCGACGACAGCCTGGAGGCGCTGGTGGCCTCGGCGCTGCACACACCGCGCTGGTCGCGCGGCCACCTGGCCGAGGCACGCCTGCTCCTGCTCCATCGTCACCGCGATCTGGTGCGCCACGCGCCGCCGGAGCTGGCGCGCCGGCTGGAGGCGCAGCGCACGGCCAGCATGCGCGTCTTCCGCGCCCTGGTGCGCCGGCACTTCGGTCGAGCGACTTCGCGCAACATGGCGGTGGCGTGGTTCGCCGTGGTCGACGTGCCCTACGGTGCGGTGCGCCGCGCGCTGCTGGCCGGGAAGCGACCGCCGGCCCTGGTGGACACGCTGGTGGAGCAGACCTGTCGCGCGTTGCTGGCGCGCTGACGGACCGAGCGACGAGGAGGAGTGGATTGCGACCGGGGTGGCGAGCCGTGGCGTGCCGCGGCGCGCGGCTGCCCGAAAGGCTTGGTTGGCCGAACGGAGGTAGCTGCGCTAGCTTCCAGGTCGTGACGCCCGAGGCACGACGAGCCGCGCGCAAGCTGTGGAAGCCGCACCCCGACGACGAGGTCGATGTCCGGGAAGCCGCCGAGTCCGTCGAGCGCGGCGAGATCCTTTCCGCCGAGGCATCGGAGGCGTTCCTTCGGTGGCTCGACGGGCGCGATGACGAATCGTGGCGCGGCGAATCCGGGTAAGCACCTGGTACGCGCGAGTCGCGGGCCCGTTGCTCCGGCGAGGCGCACCTCGCGCCGATGTCACCTGCCGAGATACCCGCCCCACGGCTCGACGCGCTGCGGTGATGGTGGGGTGGCCGAGTCGCCGACCTCCTGGGCCGCGCTCGCCGTCAGAAGCCGCCCTCGACGCCGATGCTCGGGATGGTGACCGGACCGACCTCCTGCCCGCTGATCGTCTCGGTGTTCAGCGTGGCGTTGAGCATCTCGATCACGAACGAGATCCAGGTGGTGTCGGTGACGCGCCACTTCTTCTCCACCCGGAAGTCGAGGCGGTAGAAGGCTGGATCGCGCGGTGGGTCGCTGGGGCGAAAGAACGCGCCGACGGCGCCCTCGGCGTCGAGGCGTGGCGGACCGGAGTACAAGGAGAACCGGGTGCCGGCGCGCCAGCCGCGGCCGAGGTCGTAGGCCACCGCGCTGTGGAAGACGTGGCTGCGATCGAACGCCGCCGGGAAGATGAAGCCGTCGATGCGGCGGCGCGTGGCCGAGTACGTGTAGGAGAGGAAGCCGCCGAGCTGCTTGGTCAGCGGCCGCCGCACGTAGACCTCGACGCCGCGCGCGTCGCCGAGGCTGCGTGGGATCTGGTTGGCGTCGTCGCCCGGCGGTCGCACGCCGATGGAGTCGGTCATGTCCAGGTAGACGCCGTCGAAGATGGTGACCGAGGCCGTCGTCGACCAGGGGAGGTCGACCTCGACGCCGGCCGATGCCTGCAGCGCCGTCTGCAGTCCGCCTTGCAGGTTGGCGACGGCCAGGCCGGGCACGGGCACGATGAACGAGGGAGGCTGATGGGCGATGCCCAGCGCATGCAGGAGGCGCACGCCCTTGCGGGGGATGACCACCATCGACAGGCGGGGATCGACGGAGACGGCCTTGGCGCCGCCGGAGTGGTAGGCGTCGAGGCGCACGCCGGGCGTGACCTCGAAGCGCGGGCTCGGCCGCCACACCACGTCGAACCAGGTGCCGATGGCCGCGTCGGCGCGCGGCGGGAAGAGCTGGTTGTAGGCCACCGTGTCCGGGTCGTCCGGGTCGGCGTACTTGCGCTGATCGGCGCCGTACTGGTCGCTCTGCAGGTCGGCGCCGGCGTGGATGATCACGTGGTCGCCGATGTCCTTCTCCAGCTCCAGGCGCGCGCCGAGGAGGGTGTCGCGGGTGTTGCGGCCGTCGGCGATCTTGGTCTGGTCGAAGCCCCAGGTCACCGCCGAGCGGAGCTTGCCGCCGCCGGGCAGGCGCACGTCGTAGCGCCCGTCGACCCGGTAGAACTCGGAGCCGAAGAGCACCGACTCGATGTCGTTGGTGGTCTCGGAGAGGAAGTCGTAGGCGCCGAAGGCGAAGACCGAGATGCGCTCGCGGTCGCTGACGTCGTAGGTGACGCGCGCCTGGTAGTCGCGGTAGTCGAGGGTGATCTCCGGGGAGATGAGGGAGAAGAGGCCAGCGGTGTAGGAATAGCGGCCGCCGACCAGCGCGGTGCCGCGACCGCCGGCGAAGCCGCCCTCGACCAGCGCGCCGGCGTCGACGAGGCGCACGTTGCCCTCGCCGTGCCAGTCGGTGCGCGGCTCGGTCGTCTCCGCGGCCACCACCGCGCCGGCGTAGCGGCCATAGCGCGCCGGATAGCCGCCGGAGTAGAGGTCGACGCGATCGACGATGGCCGGATGCACCACCGAG
>JBBJMR010000313.1:0-10124 GCA_037720395.1 Polyangiaceae bacterium | reverse complement strand
TGGGCACGTGCTCGACACGGAGGTTGAGGGCAACGGTGGTGCGGCTCGAGGCAATCGCGCCCGGGTTCCCACCAGAGCCCGGCGGCGCAGTGGGTTGGCTCATTCCTGCCAGGGTAGCAGGCTGCCTCGCGCGCCCTCGCCGGTCCCGGCGCGTCGCCGACCCGGTTCGCTGAGCTACGCGGAACCTCGCACAGCGGCCCGGCCCCCGCGTCGCACTCGGGCTCCGGAAGCGGCTCGGCTTGATCTCCGAGCCCGCGGACGCTTCACTGACGCATGCCTCGAACCGCCCCGGTGCCGAACATTCCTGCCATCCCCGGCATGAACCCGGGCGCGTGGGTCATGGGCGGTGGGGCGGGCGGGGGTTCCGGTAGCGGCTCGGGCAAGGGCGGGAAGAACGGCCAGGGCGCAGGCGGCGGCAACGGCGGGGACGGTGCTGACGGCGGCGGCAAGGGCGCCGGGAGTTGCGGGCAGGGCAGTGGAGGCGGCTGCCCGAACCCGTCCCACGGCGGCGCAGGCACCGCGGCGGGCGATCCGATCGACGTGACGACGGGACGTGTCTACACCATCCCCGCGTTGGACCTGGTTCTGCCCGGACCGCTGCCGCTGCGCCTGACCCGTTCGTATTCGTCCTTCTCGTTCGACCGCGACATCGGGCTCGGGTGGGGGTGGACCCACTCGCTCGGCTGGGAGCTCGATGTCTCGCGCCGCGCACTCACGCTGCGCACCCCCGACGGGCGCCGCTTCCAGAGTGCGCTCCTCGAGGTGGACGAGGTCGAGAAGCTTCCAGATGGTGCTCTGATCCGCCGCGTGGCGACGGGCTACGTCGTCGTGCCCTCCGGCGCACCCATCCTCTCGTTTGGCGAGGAGCACCGTCGGGGCAACCGATACCGCCCATCGGCAATGGTGGATCGGAACGGCAACTCCATCCGGCTCGACTACGACCGCTCCGGACAGCTGCGATCCCTCGTGGATAGCGCTGGGCGACAGGTGCGCGTTCGGCGCCACCCGGGAGGGCAGATCGCCGCCTTCGAGATGGCGGTCGACCCACAAAGCGGCACCTGGAAAGCATTCCGTACCTACGCCTACGACGAGCAAGGCGACCTGGTCGAGGCGCGCGACGGCGCCGGCAACGCCATGCGCTTCGAGTACCGCGACCATCTGCTCGTCTCCCAGCATTACCCGTCGGGCCGGTGCGTCCGGTGGGTTTACGACAGACGGAAGCGCTGCACCGAGACGTGGCTGGAGCACCCGGGCGGCATCGACCCGGCGCTCGACGCCGAGCTCTCGTCGGTGCTCGCCGACGGCAGCACGGTAGCGCGCGGATCGCTCCACTGCGTGGTGGAGTACCTCGACGACGGGGAGGCACAGGTCACCGACTCCCGTCAGGTCCGCAGGGTGGTCGCCGGCAACGGCGGCGTACCCGCGCTGGCGACGTGGAACCAGGGCGCATTCACCAAGACGAGCGATCCGTTCGGCGGGTTGACGAGCTACGCAGACGCGCTCGGCAACATCTCGCTATGGGTTCGCGACACGGAGGGCAGGGTCCTTTCCGAGACCAACCCCCTCGGTGCAACGCGGTCCTACGAGTACGATGGCGACGGCAACTGCATCTTGATGGTGCCGCCCGACGGCGACGCGCTGCATACGACCTGGGACGATCGCGGCAATCGGCTCTCGGTGCGGGACACCGAAGGTGTGCTGGTCGCCTACGAATACGATCGGCGCGGGTTGATGCTCTCGGCCACGACCGGAGACGGTGCCGTGAGCCGCCTGCGCTACGACGACCAGGGCAACCGCATCCAGGTCACCGAGCCCAACGGCGGCACGCGTCACCTGACCTACGACGCGGCGGGCCGCATGACTTCCATGATCGACGAACGCGGCCACACCACTCGCTACTCGTATGACGAGCGCGGCCAACTGGTGGTGCTCACCTTTCCGGACGGGACGACGACGCAGAACTGGTACGACGCGGACGGTCGCCTGGTAACGACCATCGAGCCGGACGGAGCGCGATACGACCTCGCCTGGGGAGGCCAGGACGCGCTCTGCGAGGTGCGAAAGCCGGACGGCACCCACATGCACTTTCGCTACGACCGCGAAGGGGCGTTGCTGCGCGTCATCAACGAGGTCGGCGAGGAGCACCGCATCGTCCGCGACAGCGGAGGCCGCGTCGTCTCGGAGACGCGGTTCGATGGCCGTGCCTTCCATTACAAGTACGATGCGATGGGTCGCCTCGTCGCCATCACCGACCCCAACCTCGAGCTCACCGAGATGGTCTACGACGGCTGCGGCCGCGTGGTGGAGCGCACCTTTGGCGACGACACCAAGGAGTCCTTCGAGTACGACGTCGCTGGCCGCCTGGTGACCGCCACCTCGACGGGCGCGGTGACCCGCTTCGCCTACGACGCGCGCGGGAGGCGCATCGGGGAGACCACCGAGGCCGACGGGGAGACCCACACCATCGAGTGTGTCTACAGCTCCTCCGGAACGCGGTCCCAGCGGCGAGCCTCCTGGGGTGAGACGCTGGAGGTGGAGCTCGATTCGATGGGCCAGCCTGCTCGGTTAATCCTCGATGGCGAGGCGATGGTCATCACCCGTGACCCGTGTGGCGCCGAGCTCGGGCGAGCCCTGCCGGGCGGAGGTGGGGTGACCTGGCAGCGCGATGCGCGGGGACGCAGCGTGTGCACCCGCGTCCAGACCGATCGGCGCATCGATCCGAGCACCCCGGCCTGGGCGGGCGCACGACCGCCGGGCACGGTGTGGGAGTTGCTCACCGACCGCGACGCGGCCGGTGGCACGCGGCGCGAGGCTACCCTCGATGGCACGGTGAGCGAGTTGCAAATCGACCTGCTGCGCCAGGTGCTCTCGCGCACTATCGCGGGGCGCGTCACGGAATCGTTCGCATACGACGCCGCCGGGCGCATGCACGACGGCTCCCGGACTCAGCAGTCCGCCCCGGGTGGCGCGCTGCTGCGAAGCGGAGACGAGCAGCGCGAATACGACGAATCCGGACGCTTGGTGACGCGGCGCCTGCGGCGTGCTGATGGGAAGGAAGACGTCTGGAGGTACCGGTGGAGCGCCAGCGGCCAGCTCGCCCAGGTCGATCGCCCCGACGGATGCTGCGTCAAGTTCGCCTGCGATGCCTTCGGCCGCCGCGTCCACAAGCAGGTACTCGATGGCGACGGCAGGGAGCTGTCCCTGGTGCGCTTCCTGTGGGACGGCGACACGCTGGCGCGTGAGATTCGCAGGCGCACCGCCGATGGCGATCCGGTCGTCGAGGAGCGCAGCTATACGTACATGCCGGGAACGCCGTTGCCCGTCGCGCACCGCGACGTCACGACCCGCGACGGCCAGCGGGCAGAGGAGCCGGCGGTCTACTACGTCACCGACGACGTGGGCTGGCCGCGGGCGCTGGTGAGCCGCGACGGCACACTCGTGCGGGCTCTGGAGCGCGACGTGTGGGGCCGTGCCCGCCTGGCCAAGGACGCGGCCCCCAGCACGGCGCTCCGCTTCGGCGGCCATTACGAGGACGAGGAGACAGGCCTCTTCTACAACCGCTATCGCTATTACGATCCTGCCTGCGGCCGGTATATCAGCCCCGACCCGGTGGGCCTGCTTGGAGGGCCATCCCTCTACGGATATGCCTGGAATCGGCCGTACGAGATGTACGATCCCAACGGGCTGGTGCCGGTTATCAACACCGTGACCGGCACCGCTGGATCCTTCGATGGCAGCTCCTCCAGCGGCGCCAGCGGAGGAGGGGGGCCGATCCATCCGGTGGTCAGCGCGGCCCAGCCGCCCCAGGCCGACGGCATGTACCCCACCGGGCGCTACGGCGAGCAAGGCCGCCCGCCGGGCGCGTGTGGCGAACCGCGCGCGATGACGAATTATATCGAGGCCTGGGAGCAGCAGAATGGGCGCGGCGCGCCCGGCACGCCCGGTTACCGCCCACTCGACCCCAACAACGGGTCGGGATCTCATCCTGAGCGGAAGATTCTTTGTACACGGCAACTCGCGGGTGCCGTGACGAGCAGCGGATGAAGAACGGGGCAGAGCCTGTAAGGTCGAGTTGCTAAGGCCAGACCAGGAGGATGCCCCGTGTCGAACATCATGCTGGAGGTTCCGGCGGCGCTCAAGGAGATGGTTCCGGCGCTGCGCGAGTTGCTGGTGCAGGTGGAGGCGCAGGTGGAGCGGGCGTCGGGCCTGTCGCCGACGACCGCGTACGACAGATTCGAGAACGCGCTTCGGGAGGGGCTTGCCGCGGTGGAGCGCTGTTCGCATGGGATAGCGTTGGCGGCACTCGACGTGGATGAGCCGCGACTGCGGATCGACGGCGTCGAGCACGTACGTGTGGGTCGATACGAGACGACCTTCATGAGCCAGGCGGGGGAGGTGCCGGGCGTCGCCCGCTCTCTCTACCGGCGCGCCGGAGAACGCAACGGCGCGACGGTCGACCTCGTTGCACTGCGAAGCGGGGCTGTTGATGGCGTGTGGCTGCCCGGCGCCGCTCGCGGCATGGCGCATCTGCTGCAGCAGGGGACATCGCGGGAGGCGGAAGCGACGGCTCGGGAGATCGGGCGTCTGCCGTATTCGCGCTCGAGCTTCGAGCGGGTGGGGCATGCGGTGGGGTCGATCTACGCCGGCGTGCGGGAGAGGGTCGAGCGCGAGCTCATCGAAGCCTACGATGTGCCGCGCGAGGCCCGCAGCATCAGCATCTCGCTCGACCGGGTGGCCGTGCCGATGGAGGAACCGCGGGCACGACCTGTCGGACGCCCGCGAAGAGGCGCGGCGAAGAACCCGGTCGCTCGGGTCTACCGCATGGCGTACTGCGGAACGGTGACCCTGCACGACGGCAACGGGGAGGGCATTCACACCATACGGTACGGCACGATGCCGGGATGCGATCCGGCAGCCGTCTGCACGGCACTGGTGGACGACGCGATGGCGCTGCGCGGCAAGCGCCCGAAGCTCTTGCTCGCGGTGCTCAACGACGGCGCGCCGGAGATGTGGAACCTGCTCGGCAAGGAGCTGGACGCCGACATCGACCGGGTCGAGTTGCTCGACTACTTCCACGTCGTGGAGAAGCTCGCACCTGCGGCGAAAGCGATCTTCGGGGAGGGTGCCACCAAGGAGCTGAGCCGCTGGAAGCTGGCGCTCCTCAACAGCGACCTGGCTGCGCGCAAGATCCTTCGCGAGCTCATCGAGTCCGGGCGCGAGGGCGTCCGCATCGATGGTCAGCGGCCGGTCCACGATGCGATCACCTACCTCGATAACAACATCGACCGCATGAAGTACGCGTCGGCACGTCAGCGGGGCCTGCCCATCGGCAGCGGGAACGTCGAGGCAACCTGCAAGACGCTCGTCGGAATCCGAATGAAGCGATGTGGCGCGCGCTGGAAGGTCGACTCCGGCGAGCACATCATTCAGCTCCGTGCCTTGGCGCTCAGCGACCGCTGGAGCGCCGCGATGGCGCTCACACTGCGAGCGCCGAGGGTGTCCATCCGGAGGGCGTCGTGATCAGGATGGGAACCACACCCCCAACAACCCGGCGGACCACGGCGATATCCAGTCGTGCCTGGGGTCCATCAACAACATATCGTCGGACCAGGAGGGACGACCACGCTCGCCATGCGAGAACTGCAGCCAGATGTTCGCGAACATGAACACGCGGTACGGGCAGCCGAATCCGGCGGTGATCCAGCCGGGCTTCCAGGACGCCGCGCAGGGCCTGGGTGGCCAGACGAACTTCCAGCAGCCGAGTGGATCGTGGCTCCAGGCACAGAATGCCGCCAATCTCGGCATGGGCCAGAGCCAAAACCCAGCCTACGTTCCCCACACCGGCTACGGCCAGCCGATCCGCTGATCCACCGTGACCCTCGTTCGCCTCTCCGCGCGCGCCCAGCGCTGGGCCGCAGCCTCGGGCCTGGCGGACGCGCCGCGCGAGCCGTTCCGACGCGCTCTCGGCGCAGCCGGCAAGCCGAGCTGGGACGCGCTCCTCGACGCCGCCGCGCTCCTCGCCGGGGCGCGCTCGAGCCGGCTGACGGGACTGCCACCGGCGCAGGTCGCGGAGCACCGCCCCTGGTTGAACATCGGCGCGGACACCCTGGCCGCGCCCTTCGCGCAGGTAGACCTCGGCCCGGCGCGCGGCCTGGTCGTCCTGCACATCGACGAGCGCGGCACCATCTGGTCGTCTGGTGCCGGCGTGGCCGTTCCGGTGGCCGACGACCTGGCGCGGCTGGTGGAGAAGCTCGCGCTGCTCGCCCCTTTCCTGGACATGGCTCCCCGTCTCGGCACCCTCGCGTTCTCCGAGCGAGTCGGCGCTCCGCTGGCCTCGGCGATCGGGGCGACGCCGTGCGTGGAAGCCACCGACGGCCACGGTGCCTTCTGGACCGCGCCGGACACCGTGCTCTTCGACGGCGCTGCCCTCCTCGCGCCTGCTTCCGGCCACGCGCCCGAGACCACGCTCTGGGCTTCGCGCTCCGGCGTTGCCGCGACCGTCATCGAGGTGGCGGGCGCCTGGCCCCGGGCATTGACCGTGGTCACCCTGCCGCCGGGCACGGACGAAGTCCGGCAGCCCGGCGAGGCGCCCGCCCTTGAGGCGCTGCTCGGCGACCGGCCACGGGTGGCGCTTCCCTCCCGCGTCAACGGGGTTGCCGGGTTCGCCGCCGCGGCCACGGCGGGCCACGGCGACGACGCCGCCGTGGAGATCGTCTCCACGTTCCGCGGCGCGGTCGTGGCTCATCGCCTGTGGTCGAACCGCGGCGCGCACACCGTCCACTACGACGGCACGCGCGCCGCGCTCGACGCGGTGCTCTCGTCGCGAGGCGCAGCCGCGCTCTCGGCCGGCGGGGCCCGCCGTGACCCGGCGCGCACGTGCGACGCCGATGCGCTTGCGCGCGCCTCGACGAGCTCGGCCTCCCGGCCGCGCCTGCGGTCCTGGCTCTGGAGCGGGAGATCGGCGGACTGGTGCTCCCGGGCGGCGGGAGGGGGCGCCTGGCACGCGCTGCGCCACCCACGTCGGCCTCCCTCGCGCGCTGGGTGGACGGACGTGGTGCCCGTGACCGGCTCCGCGGGCGCCCCCGCAGCACGGTGCACGCCATCGATGCGGCCGGGCAGCTGGTATTCGTCGACTCGACATCGACGCCCGCGCCGTGCTGCATCGAGCTGGCGCCCGCACCTCGAGCGCCGGGCATTGCACATCGCGGGCGGGCAGAACACGGCGCGATTCAACGCCGTGGTGCGCGGCGCGGCCGGCGCCGCTGCGCGCGCGCGGTCGGGCTGCCACGCGACCCGGCGGCCAGGACGGCGTCGTCACCGTCTGGTGCCGCGAGCCGGGCGAAGGCGCCCGGTGGAGGAGGACCGTGCGACCTTGCCGGCCTACGACTGGTCACTGCGCACGACCATCTTCTGCAGCGACGCGGAGACGCTGGTCGAAGCCCTGCGCGCCGCGCATGTCGCCGCCCCGGCGGCAGCGGTGGAGCTGCGAGTGCCCCCGTCCACGCAGGCAACCGCGACCAGCGACCCAGTGCTCCGGCTTCCGCGTTGGGACACGGCCGAGCGTAGGGTCGCTGGCGCCATCACCATCCATACGTCCCCCGACGGCTACCGTTTCGCCAGCGAGTAGACTCACGGACTCGGCAGACTGGAGCCGCCACCTCTCGCTCTCCAGCGATCATCGGTGGGTGACCATGGGCGAGACGCGAGCTGGACATCCGGCGGGAAGTACGCGGACCTGAAATGGCTCCGGACGCGAGCGCGGCGGCGGCGGTGCAACGCGTGCGCGTGGCGCTGGCGGCGGCATCACGGCGCTGGCTTCGCGATGACGCTCAGCCGTCGGTCGCCATCGACGTCTGCCGTACGCTCGCCGCGCTGTGCCGCCTCCTGGCCGGCGATACTGCGCGCAAGAGGGGACTCGATCAGCTCGAGCGCGCCGCCCGGGCGAGCGGCGCAGCGGCGGCCCTGTGGGTCGCTGCCTCCGTCGCGGAGTCGACGCGCTCCGCGCTAGCCGCGGAGGCCTGGCGCACGCTGGACGAGACGCTCGAGCCGCAGGACCTCCTCGGGCTCGCCGACGCGCTTCCCGACCTGCGACAAGAGGCCGTGGCCGAGGCAGTGCGACGGGCCGGCCAGGACCCCATGCGCACCTGGCCCGAGCTGCGCGGCGTTTCCCCGCAGCTAGCCCCGGCCGCCCTCCCCGCGGCGCGCGCGCTGCCTGAGCCGTCACGCAGCCGCGCGCTCGACGCCATCCTTCCTGCGCTGGAAGAGCCGGAGCGCAGAGCGTTGGCCGACGAACGTGCGCACGAGGCGCTGCAAGCGCTCACCAGTGAGCCGCACAGCCGCAGCCCGTGGACGACCCTTGCCACGGCAGCCTCCAGCGTGTCACCCGAGACGGCGCGGCGAGTGCTCGACGATCTCCTGCGACTCGACCTGCCCGGGTCCGAGCCCGCACTACATCGATACGCCGCGCGGATGCGGGCGCTGGGCCTCGACGACGACCCGCGAGTGGCGGGCTCTGCGGCGCTGGGACCACTGCGGCACGAGCCCGGCACCTATCTCCGCCGCGTCGTTTCCGGCAAAGGCCCGTCGCGTCTGCGCTACGTCCAGGACCACGCGCCCGCGCTCCTCGCCGCGCACGGGAGCGAGGCGCTGCTGGAGGCGATACGGACGCTCCCGCCGCGCTTCCGCTGCCCCGGGCTCATCCGCGTGGTCCCGCTGCTCGGCGAGCCAGACGCGCATGCAGCCGCCGCGGAGGCTGCGCACCTCCTGGCATCGCGGGACGACCCGCCGGAGGCCCTACTCTTCGCGCTGGCAGCGTCGGGGCAGCGGCTCGACCACCGCGACGCCATGCCGCTCCTCTCCCGCTGCACTGCGCACCTGGCAGGCGCACCGGACGTGCGCGAGCTGCTCGTATCTCCCGAGGGCCGGTCCGTCACGGCGCTGGCGCCCCTGCTCTCGGTCTGGGGCGACGAGGCGCTGCTGGGCGTCATCGACGCGCTGCTGGAGACCATCGGCCCGCGCGTGAGACGGGGAGCGCCCCCCTGACCGGCGCCCACCCAGCTGCCCGCTCGCGAACATGAACGCGCGGTACCGGCGACCGAATCCACACGCCAGCTACGGCCAGCCGATCCGCTGATCCGCCGGTGACTCTCGTCCGCCTCTCCTCTCACGCCCAGCGCTGGGCCGACGCTTCGGGCTTTGCGGTCGGGCCGCGCGAGCCGTTCCGACGCGCTCTCGGGGGTGCCGGCAAGCCCAGCGGTCGCTGGCCGACGAGGGGTTGCGGACCGGCCGGGTGCTCGCCGACCTGACCTTCGAGGTCTTCCGGCATCTGGAGCTCTCGGCGGCGATGACGCGAAGCCAGCGGCTTCTCTGTGAACCCCAGCAGGTGGAGGCGCCGGCGCAGCGCACGGGCTACCGGTGCGGGCGGACCGCCGACCACGCAGGTCCCTGGGCCGGCCGTCGATCGGATGTTCCGGAACCGCCGAGTACCTTCAACGATCCGAACGCCACCCCGCGCACCAACGCGCCCAGGCCGCTCTGAACCCGGTCAGCGTCCGTCGCCGGTCGCCCGCGCGTCCTGCGGCCTCTGGGTGGGAACGAGCACGTCGCCGTTCTCGACCCACAGCGCGAACATCGGGCCCGGCGCTCCCCGCCGCAGGACCACGACCAGGAACGGCTTGGCGAAGACGAGCTCGCGCGGCGGCAGCGACAGGCACGACCGATGGCCCGGGTCTCCAGCGTCGCCCCGCCCTCGTCGAGGCGAAAGCGAATGTGCTCGAACACCTCCCCGAACTGTTGCGCGTGCAATGGCGCATTCTGCACGCGCCGGCCGAACAGCTCGTCATGGCGGCGACCCGCGTCGACGTCCACGATCGGCACCTCCAGCTTCTCCCGCGTGTCGAGCCGTGCATGCGGGTGGTCCACGGCGTGTCGATCGACGAACGACAGCGCCCGCGCCACCGTGTCGCCGAGGGTGCGCCCCGGCGCCAGGAGGGCGACGATCAGGCGATCGTCACGCTGCTCGGTGAGCAGCTCGACCACCGACTCCTCGTACATGGCGTCGTACTCAGCGTCCGACATCCGTTCGATGTCGGCCTCGGTGTAGCAGGGGTGATGCACGCGCACCT
>JBBJMR010000087.1:0-28900 GCA_037720395.1 Polyangiaceae bacterium | reverse complement strand
GTTCATGCAGCTCATCGAGGTGGCCACCAGCGGCGTCATCTGGCTGAACAAGGCCGCGCTGACCAAGGGCATCGTCAACTGAGCCGGTAGCTCCCTCGACTCGGCGCCAGCCCATGACGAACAGCGAGAGCGTCGCCGCCAGCCCGGTGACCAAGCGCAATCTGTGGCGCCGCCTCGTCGGCAGCGCGGTGGTGGCGTGCGCGGCGCTGCACCTGTGGGGGTGCAGCGGCCACGAGGACCGCACCCGCACGGCGCTCGACGCGCTCGACCGCGGCTATCCCAAGGTGGCCATCGCCGCCCTGGAAGAGGATGGACGTCGAGACGCCCGGTCAGCTGCCTCCGGACCTCACCGGCGACAATGCCCTGCTGGTGCTCGATCGCGCCACCATTCGCCAGGGCTCGGCGACTACAAAGGCAGCGCCACCGTTCGGTGCCGCCGACAAGGCCATCGAGGTGCTCGACCTCTCGCCGGCGCCGCCGCCGACGCGGATATCTCTTCTCCGACGACACCGGGCTACAAGGCGCCGGCCTACGAGAAGCTGCTGCTGAACGCGGTGAACCTCAAGAACTACCTGGCCATGGGCGATCTCGGCGGCGCCAAGGTCGAGGCACGCCGGCTCGCCGTCATGCAGCGCTACGTCGAGCCGCAAGGAAGACAACGACCTCCTCGGCATCGGCTATCTGGCGGGCTTCGAGAAGTCCGGCGACCGCGACGAGCCGTTGCTCCTTCGACGAGGCGCTGCGCTTCGCGCAGTATAGTCGCTTCGCGATCGCTGCGTGTGCTCACCCAGGGCGACGTGCTGGGCATCGGTCCCTGGTCGGCGGCTCGGCGCGCTGCCCGCGGCCGGGGCCAATGGCGGCGAGATCTGGTCGTGATCAGCTTCGGCCGGGTGCCCCAGAAGGTCCGGTGCGCATCCCCATCGGCCTGGCGCTGACGCTGGTCTCCGTTGCGCTCAGCCCGCACGATCACGCCGCGCCAGCGGCATCAAGGGGCTGGTCACCTGGATCAGCTATCCGACGCTCGGCAAGGGCAAGGGCGGCTACTCCTCGCCAGACCTCTGGCTCGATGGACAAGAGCAGCCGATGGAAGGCGCTCGGCGTGAGGCCGAGGTGCCGCCGCCTGGAAGAAGCACGAGACCACGGTCATTCTCGGCCATCACCCGCATGCGGCGCGCATGGTCGCCGGCGAGGTGGCCGAGGCCGCCACCTCAAGGATAGCAGCCCCATCGGGCTCCTGGTCGAGCTGGCCTGCTGCCCTGTCGGTGCTCGCCACGCCCGACACGCGCTGCTGGTCGACGCTGCCTCGCGCATCGCCGTCACCCGGATGCAGGTCCAGGCCGGCCGCCAACCGTGCAGGCGCGCGGGACCAAGACCAGACGGTCGACGTGCAGAGCGGCGGCTGGTCCTTCGTGGACATGACCACCCTGCGCTGACCGGCGTCCCGATCACGCGCACAGCGCCCACGTCGCGCCGGCGTCGACCTGACCCGGGCCGACGGCCTGGCCGGCGCTGCTTGTCCGGTCGTCGGGAGCAGACGGTGATCCTCGAACCCTTCGCCCACGGTCTTCCTGGCTCATCGCGCGGCGGCGGCTCTGGCCACTGCTCCTGATCGCGTTTGCGTTGCTGGGCGCCTGCGCCGACGCGGTGCGCGGCCCGGTGGCGCTGTGGCTGCTGGGCGCGTGCGCCGGCTGCGCATGGGCCGACCCAGCGCGGCCGGCGGGCTGAGGGGCTCCGCGGCGGTGCTGGAAGGCGTGCACGCGCATCGACGGACCCGGGCAACGCCGACTCGAAACGCGCGCGTACAGGGCCCGGACAGGGCGCGGACGGGACGACGCTCGATCTCGTTGGGCTGCACGCTCCTCTTCGGCCGCTCGGGCGACGGCGCAGCTCGCGGCTCGGCTGTGGTCGCCGACGGCGACGTGCTGCGCGTGCGCGGCACGCTCCGTGAGCAACCGCCAGCGGCGGGCAGCCGTACCGCACCATCGGAGCCTGCTGGTCGCTGACCGCGCCGCCCAGCGGCGCGCCCCAGGCGGTGCTGGTCCGGTCACGGCCGGACGCCGGGCCGGGCGCGGCAGTGCGGCTGCGCGCCGGCGTGGTCGGCGCGGCGCTGGGCGCGGTCACGTTCCTGATCTGCGGCGACGTGCTCTCGCTGGCGGTGGCCATGCAGAGTCCCGACCTGGCGCACGGTGAACGTTCGATGTTCCTCGAGCTCACCGCCGCCACCGCCGCGCGGGCTCGACCCAACTGGCACAGCTCGACGAGGGCCACCACCGAGCGTCGCTACGCGCTACGACGGCGGCCTGGTCGATCACCTGGCAGCCATCCGCGGGTTGCGCGGCGGCTGCGAGCGGCGGAGGTGCAGCTGGGCATGGCCGCAACCACCAGGCCATCGAGGCGGTGCGCGGCTGCCGGGGCGACGACGCGCGCGAGATCGAGGCCATCGCGTCCTACGAGAACCGGCGACTTCGCGTGCAGCGAGCTGTGGCGCGGCTCGACGCTGCGCCCGCGTGCCCGGCGACGTCACCTGGTGGGCGCGGGTCCGCGCCGCGCGCGAGCACACCTCCTGGCCGGCGACGCCACCGCCGCCCGCGAGGCGCGACGCTGCCCAGGCAGGGCCAGGCCTTCGGCGAGTGGCGCAGCAAGCTCGGCTGCCGGCGCTGCTCCTCGACTCGCGCGCCAGCGGCGCGCAGGCCTACCGGGGGTGGCCGGCGACCTGCTCGGCACCGCGTGCTTCGACGAGGACGTGTGGGGCATGACCGATGGCTCGGAGCGCAGCGACGGAACAGCGATGCACGGCTACCCCGGCTGGCACGCGCTCCTGCGTGGCCAACGCCGCGGCCAAGGATCCTCACCTCGGCGACGGCGCACCCTGCCGCCCCGCTGGCGCTGGACCTGGTCTACCGCAACGACGGTGGGCTGGAAGTTTCGTCCCCGAGATGGAGGACGCCCTGCGCGCCGAGGCCGATGGACACGGCGGTGAGGCCGCGCGCCCTATCGGCGCGGCTGACCCTGCGTCGCGCCGCGTTCGAGGCGCTCGCTGGACACCAGGAGGCCGAGGACGACATCGACATCGCCGCGAAGCGCAGCGCGGCGCCGACGAGCACGGAGCGAGACCACGGCCTTGGCGCGGACGCGGACCTCGTCGCCGCCAGGCAGCTGCGCGTGGCCGTGACCATGCTCGCCGGCGACGCGGATCGCGCCCGCCAGCTCTCCGCGGAGCTCGCCGCCGAGGACAGCGCCTTGCGCGCTGGCCGCCGGTGAGCAGCAGGCGGTGTTCGCCGCCGACGTGGGCGCCGACCGCGCGGCTGGCAGCTGCTCGAGCAGGGCGATGGCGCGGCGCTGGCCGAGCGCCTGCGTCGGCCCGATCAGCTCGCGGTGGGCAGGTTCGTGGTGCTCGGCGCACGCCAGTGCAGGGCGGCCGCAACGGATGGCCGAGTGGCTGCGCTCGCTGGGCTGCCGACCTGGACCGTGACCACCATGAGCGCCCTCGGCCAGCGCACCATCATGGCCCAGACCGGTCGCGCTCGGCGTGCGCACCGGCGACGCCAGCGAGCTGCTCGAGGCGCGGCGCGCTTGCATGCGGCCATGCTCCGCCCCCAGGGTCGGGCTGCCGCTGGCCATCGTCGACTCGCCTGATGGTGCGCCGGCGGCGGCGCTCGCTTCGCAGCAGCGCGGCCTCCCACCAGCTCGGCAGGGCGAACGCGACCGACGATGGCTCGAACACCACACGGTGACCGGATGGCGGATGCGTGAGCAGAGCGGTGGCGATGCGGAGGCGCGGTGGTTCGGCCGGCGGCACGCCGTCGCCGGGGCCTCGAGGCGCAACCGCTGGAAGGTGCTGGTGAACGAGCGGCGGTGCGGCGCGCGGGCAGCACGAGGCACGGAGCCTGCACTGCGACGAGGGGCTCGGAATGGATCGACTCATGGGTGAGCTGCCGTGGCTCGTCGCGCACGGCGACGTGCTCGGCGTGGTGATGGCCGTGGCTTGTGGAGCGCCCAGGGCGCTCCACGGGCGCAGCCGCCCATGCGCTGCGCCATCCCGGCCGCGACGCTGGCGCTATCGGCGCGCGATGCTGCCTGGCGCATTGGAGACGACCCGGGCGACGCCGCGTCGCCTTCGCTGGCCGAGGCCCAGCCGCGCTTCCGGCGCTGCGCGTGGCGGTGGACACGCTCACCGGCGATGGCGCCGATACCATGGGCCTCATCGACGCGCTCCCACCGGGCGCCGCCGCTCTTCGCGCGCTGAGCACCGGCGATCTCTCCGGCCAGCTCGCCAGCGCGCATGGGGCAGACCCGCGGGGTGGGTGGCTCGCCGATACCGGTCGCGGCGAAACCATCGCCGCCGAGCTGCGCCGGCCCGGAGCGCTTCTGCCCGGCACCTGGCTGCGTCTCGGCGCGCGACGCCTGATCAGCGGCCATGCAGACCTCGCCGAGTGGCTGCGCTCCGGCTGGCGCCCGGCGACCTGGACCATGACCACCATGGATGCCCTGCAGCAGCAGTCCACGCTGGCCGCGCTGGCGAGCGCGCTCTCCGAGGCGGACCCCACCGCTGCGCCGCCCGAGGAGCCCCGGCTGGCGCGGCGCGCGCCTGCATCGGGCCATGCGGCTACCGGGCGTGGGCCTGCCGCTGGCGGTCGTCGATTCGCTCTGAGCCTGGAGGGTGAGCGGGCTGTTCGCGGGGCTTGCGGTCGCCTGCGCGAGACGACAGGATGCGCCGCCCATGGCGCCCCCGGCTCGATCGTTCGCCGCCCGTGCCCTCGCCTCGCTGCTCGGCAGCGGTCTCCTTCTGCAGCCATCCCGGCTCGCTGGGCGTGCACCACCCTGGCCACCAGCCCTTCGTGGACGGGCGGCGGCCTGGTGCAGACGGCGAGCACCCGTCAGGCCGCGGAGGAGGCCAAGGAAGAGGCCGAGCGCGCCGAGCGCTCCCGCCAGCCGCCGGAGATCGGCGCCAAGCACATCCTGGTGATGCACGCCGGCTCGCAGTCCAAGCCGGAGGCGGTGACCCGCACCCGCGACGAGGCCAAGGCGCGCGCCCAGGCGTGCCTGCTGCGCATCCGCGGTGGCGAGACGTTCGAGGCCGTGGTGAAGGAGTGCACCGACGAGCCGGGCGGCGCCGAGCGCGGCGGCGAGCTCGGCGTCTTCGAGCGCGGCCAGATGGTGAAGACCTTCGGCGACGCCGCCTTCGCCCTGCGCGTCAACGAGGTCAGCGAGGTGGTCGAGACGCCGTTCGGCTTCCACATCATCAAGCGCACCGAGTAGCGCCACGCTCGACCTGGCGATGAGCACCGCCGAGCACCGCCGCCTCGCCGAGGAGCGCAGCCGCACGGTGCGCTGGAAGCACTGGGGTCCGTACCTGAGCGAGCGCGCCTGGGGCACGGTGCGCGAGGATTACAGCGCCACCGGCGAGGCGTGGGACTACTTCCCGCACGAGCACGCGCGCAGCCGCGCCTACCGCTGGAGCGAGGACGGCCTGGGCGGCATCTGCGACAAGGCGCAGACGCTGTGCCTGGCGCTGGCCTTCTGGAACGAGCGCGATCCGTTCCTCAAGGAGCGGACCTTCGGCCTCTCCGGGCCCGAGGGCAACCACGGCGAGGACCTCAAGGAGGTCTACTACTACGAGGACGCCACCCCCACCGCGAGCTACCTGCGCTGGGGCTACAAGTACCCGCAATGCGCCTTCCCGTACCAGGCGCTGCTCGACGGCGGGCGCCGCGGCGGCGACCAGCCGGAGCTCGAGCTCTGGCAGCTCGGCGTCTTCGACGACGGGCGCTACTTCGACATCACCGCCGAGTACGCCAAGGTCTCGCCCGGCGACATCACCGTGGTGATCACCGCCGCGAACCGCGGCCCGGAAGCGGCGCCGCTGCACGTCCTGCCGCACCTCTGGTTCCGCAACACCTGGTCCTGGACCACGCCGCCCGGCGAGCCGCCTTGCATCGTCCCCGCATCGCACGGCGAGGGCCACGTCGCCTTGCGCGCCCGCCACGCGGCGGTCGGCGACGCGTTCCTCTACCTGGAGGGCGCGCCGGAGCTGCTCTTCACCGACAACGAGACGAACCTCGAGCTGCTCTATGGCGTCCCCAACCGCACCCCGTGGGTCAAGGACGCCTTCCACCATCGCGTCGTCGGCGGCGACAGCAGTCGCGTCTGCCCCGAGGCGCGCGGCAGCAAGGCGGCGGCCTGGTACCGCGCCATGGTGCCGGCGGGGGGCTCCTTCACCGTGCGCGCGCGCCTCTCACCCGAGCCGCTGGCCGCGCCGTTCGCGTCGGCGAGCGCGCTGGTGGAGACGCGTCGCCGGGAGGCCGACGAGTTCTACGCCGCCGTGCAGGGTCCGGGCATGTCCGAGGAGCGGCGCCAGATCCAGCGCCAGGCCTCCGCCGGGCTCTTCTGGACGATGCAGTACTACGGCTACGACGTAGACACCTGGCTGCGCGGCGAGGACCCGCCGCCGCCGCGCGCGCGCCTGCGCGGCCGCAACTGGGACTGGCGCCATGTCTCGGTGGCCGACGTCATCTCCATGCCCGACTGCTGGGAGTACCCGTGGTTCGCCGCCTGGGACCTGGCCTTCCACGCCCTGGCCATGGCCTCGGTGGACATCGATCTCGCCAAGAGCCAGCTCAAGCTGATGGTCAAGGAGTGGTACCAGCACCCGAGCGGGCAGATCCCCGCCTACGAGTGGGAGTTCTCCGACCTCAACCCGCCGGTGCTCGCCTGGGCGGCCTACCAGGTCTTCAAGATCGAGCGCCGCCAGCGCGGCCAGGGAGACAGGCTCTTCCTGGAGCGCGTCTTCCACAAGCTGCTCATCAACTTCGCCTGGTGGGTCAACAAGCGCGACAGCCGCGGCAACAACGTCTTCGAGGGTGGCTTCCTCGGGCTCGACAACATCTCCCTCTTCGATCGCAGCGAGCCGCTGCCCGCGGGGATGTACCTGGAGCAGGCCGACGCCACCGCGTGGATGGCGATGTACTGCCTGGACCTGATGCGCATCGCGCTCGAGCTCGCCGGCGAGAACAGCGCCTACGAGGACCTGGCCAGCAAGTTCTTCGAACACTTCCTGCTCATCGCCCACGCGCTGCACCACGCCGACGACGGCGACCTGGCGCCCTGGAGCGAGGAGAGCGGCTTCTACTTCGACATCCTCTACGACCACGGCGAGCGCCGGCACCTGCCCGTGAAATCGATGGTCGGCCTGGTGCCGCTCTTCGCGGTGCACGTCATCAAGCCGGAGACCTACCGCGCGCTCGACAACTTCCGCCGCCGCTCGGAGTGGTTCCTGGCGCGCCGCCCCGACCTGGCGGAGTTCGTGGTCGAGCAGGCCAGCGGCCGCCGCGTGCTCTGCGCAGTCACGCCGGGGCGCCTGGAGCGGGTGGTGGCCCACCTCGTCGACGAGAGCGAGCTGCTCTCCCCCTTCGGGCCGCGCTCGCTCTCCAAGGAGCACGCCGAGCGCCCGGTGACGATCACCCTGAGCGGCCGCCAGCAGCTCTCCGTCGGGTACGAGCCAGGCGAGTCGTCGACCCGCATGAAGGGCGGCAACAGCAACTGGCGCGGGCCGGTCTGGTTCCCGACCGGGTACATGCTCTACCGGTCGCTGCTCCGCTTCGACCACGGCTTCGGCGACACCATCCAGGTCCCCACCGCCGGCGGGCCGGTGACCCTGCGCCAGGCGGCGCATGGCATCGCGGAGCGGATGATCTCCATCTTCGAGCGCGACGGGCGCGGGCGGCGGCCGGTGTTCGGGGACGAGGCGATCTTCCAGACCGACCCACACTTCCGCGACCGGCTGCTCTTCTACGAGTACTTCCACGCCGAGACCGGCGCCGGCCTGGGCGCGGCGCACCAGACGGGCTGGACGGCCCTCGTCGGCGACATGGTGCTCCGCCAGCACCGCGCCAGGCGCGGCTGAGGCGGGGGGCGGGAACGCAGCACCCGTTCGCACGTCGCCCGGGCGCTCGGGCGGCGGGGACGCGCGCGGTTCAGTAGTCCGCGGCGGTCGCCTGTACTACCAGGGGCGCCGGGTCCAGGCGTGTCGCTGATCTTCGCCCTCGCGTGCATCACCGTCGCCGTGCTCGTGGGTGGGCTGGGCGGCCTCGGGTACCGGCGGGCGCGACAGGCCATGCCAGTGTTGCGGACCTTCGCCGTGGCCGCCGCGGTGGGCCTGTCGCTGCTGCACCTCTTGCCGGAGGCAGTGGAGGCCGCCGGCTGGGTGGTGCTCGCCGGCACGGCGGCGGGAATGATCGTACCGGCGGTGCTGGAGCGCGCGGTGCTGGCCCCGAAGGTCGGCAAGCACGCGCACGGCGCAGCGACGACGGCGCTGGCGCTCGGCTACGCGGCCGTGATCGTCCATCAGGCCGGCGAAGGCGCGGCCATGGCCTCACTGGCCAGCAGCGGCGAGCTGTCGCTGGCGGTGGTCTTGGCCATCGCTGCGCACACCGTGCCGCTGGCCATGGTGGTGGCCATCCGCGCGGTGGAGGCTAACGCCGAGCGTGGGCACGGCGAGCGCCGCGGGGTGACCATCGGCGCCACGCTCGGTGGCGTGGTGGTGGCGACCGCCGCCGGGGGGCTCGCCGGCACGCTCGTCGGCGAGGACCGCCTCTCCTCGATGGAGCCGTGGGTGCTGGCCACCGTGGCCGGCATTCTCCTGCACGCGCTGTGGCACGACGCGCTCGAGCTGCCGGCGACGTCGCGTCGCGGGCGCTTCGCCGACGCCGCCGCCGGGCTGCTGGGGGTCGGGTTGACGGCCGTGCACTTCGAGGACGGCGAGTGGCACCACCAGGCGTTCGCGCGGTGGTGGCGGTGGTGCTGGCGCTGGCCATCGTCGGGCGCAGCGCCTTCGCGCCGGGTGCGGCAACGGACGCGCAGCACCATCACCACCACTGAAGCGCGCCTCGGGCGAGCAGGGCGGCGCGCTCAGTCCTCGATCTCGCAGCGGAAGATGCCACCGGCCTGGTTCACCGCCCACAGGTCGTTTCCGACGGTGGAGAAGCTGACCACACCAGCGTATAAGCCACCGTTGGTGGCACTCGGGTCGATCCTCCGTCGGCTTCACCGCGGCAGCGCGCCGACGGCGCTGGCCGCGCTCGGCCTGGTGGCCGCTTCCGCATCCGATGCGCGCGCACAGGCGGTGCCCGGCGAGGCGGCGTCCGCTGCACCGGGCACGGCCCAGCCGCCGCGGCCCGCCCCCACCGTCACCACCGAGACCACCACCACGCGCGCCGTCGACGAGCGCGACGCCGAGGGCGAGCCCAGGCCGCGCGCCGTGGCCAGCGGTGTCCCGCGCGCGGGCGACGGCGAGCCGGCCTGGCAGCGCGAGCCGGCCATCCGCCGCAGCGGCTTCATGCTCGGCATCACCGTGGGGCCGTCCGTGGGCATGGCGGCCGGGTACCCCAACGACGCCAAGAAGCTCGGCCGCGAGGCCTTCTACACCGAGACCGGCATCGGCTTCGGCGGCGGCTTCTCGCTGGTGCTCGGCGGCGCGCTCTCCGACTGGCTGGTGTTCGGCGTCGGCCTCACCGCCTCGAGCTTCGCCGAGGGCGACGTCACCTCGGCGGTCGGCGCGTTCACCTTCCGCACCGAGGTGTTCCCGCTCTGGGCGCTGGGCGGCAAGTGGCGCGAGCTCGGCCTCGGCCTCGACGCCGGCACCGGCGGCGCGAGCATCGTCCTCACCGACGACCCGGACACCAAGCTGGCCGACGCCGGCTCCGCATCGCGCGTCGGGGCCTTCGCCTTCTACGAGGGCATCCGCCTGTGGAAGATCTCCATGGGCCCGTACTTCGGCGGCAACTACGCCTGGAGCAGCACCCTGCGCCACGGGGAGATCGGCGCCGGGTGGCGGACGGTGCTCTACGCCGGATCGATCGCCCCGCCGCCGAAGCCGGCGCGCGCAGCCTCGCCCGGGCCGCCGTCCATGCGGCGCTGGTGAGCGCCGCCCGCCGGTCCGCGCCCCACGGCGCCTTCTGGATGCGCGCCCGGCGGCGACGTGACCCCCGCGACGCCGCGCAACGGCCGCCGAGCACATATCGTGCGCGCCTCTGCCCCATCGAGTGTCCGTGTAGTGATGCGGAACCGATTGGCGTGCTCGGGCGTGCGTGAAGCGCGGGCGGTTTCCGGTTCGGCAACCGATGCGGCCCACCCGAACCTGGACCGATCCATGCCATGCGGGACGATTCCAGGCGCACGGACTGCGCAGGGGGCCGGGTCGGGGCGACGTTGGAGCGCGGTTGGCATGGACACCCGCGGGGCGGGCCTCGTCGAGTACCTGGTCCTCGTCGGGCTGGTGGCCATCGTCGCCAGCGCTGGCGTCAAGGCATTCGGCGCCACGGCGCTCGAGAAAGTGGCGGCGCAAGCCGAGTGCGTGGCGTCGCTGGACTGTGCTGCGGTCGCACCTGCCGGCGTCGATGGCGCCCGTCTCGGTGAGGTCGCGGCGACCGCGAGCAGCGTCGCGGAAGCCGGCACGCTCGGCGGCATCCCGGACGACGCCGACTACGTGCCCGTCGAGGGCGACGTCACCGTCCTCGGCGCGGGAGACGGAACGGCCGTGCATCCCAGCGACGTGGACCAAGGCAGCCTCGGCGACTGCTACTTGATCGCGGCGCTCGGCGCCCTGGCCGTGCAGGAACCGAGCATCCTCGAGGATGCGATCGTCGACAACGGAGACGGCACTTACACCGTCACGTTCCACGAACCGAACCCGCATCCCGCCTGGCAGCTCTGGGCGAGCGATTGGCGCGAGGTGCAGATCACCGTCACCGACGAGTTCCCCGTCCGCGACGGCGCTCCGATCTTCGCCAGGCCCGGCGACGGTAGCGGTGACCATCGTGAGCTCTGGGCCATGCTGCTGGAGAAGGCGTATGCCCAGTGGAAGGGGGGCTACGACGAGATCGGCGACGGAGGCAACCCGGCCACGGTGCTGACGGCCCTCACCGGAGAGGGCTCGGAGTCGTCGGCGGAGGAGCTGACCTTCGACGACTTCGCCGATTCCTTCGAGGACGGCGTGGCGATCGTGCTCAGCACGCCGAAGGGTGGGACGACGCCGCTGTTCGTGAGCGACGTGCTCGTGGGCCAGCACGCGTACTTCGTGACCGGCGTGGACCGCGAGAGCCAGACGATCACCATCCACAACCCCTGGGGTTGGGACGACGGCGAGATCACGGTCACCTACGAAGAGTACGTGGAGAGCTTCAGCACCATCTATACGAACCCCGCCGACGACTGAACCGAGCGCGAGACCGGCGGACCCGTCATGGCACCGGTGCGCAGCAGCGGAATCCCAGATCCGGGTGGATGTAGGACCTCTCGCCCGTCCCGAGCACGTCGCATCCGGTGGTTCGATGGGACTGTTGATAGCCGCCGCCGGCGAAGGAGCACTGCTCTTCGCCGGCTCCCGCGTCGCCAGGTGGGTCGCATCGGTCGACCCACTCCCAGACGTTTCCGAGCATGTCGAGGAGCCCCGGGAACCCACCCTCGCAGTCAGGGTTCGTTCCCACGCCCATGAGCTCGCCGGAGAAGTTGCACCTGCCCTGCACGGGAACGTCGCCATAAGCGTGGTCGTGCGCGCCCGCCTCCGTGCAGGCGAACGTCCACTGGCTGCGTTGCCACTGCGTGAGCGCCCAGTCCACGTCACCGCGCTCCACCGGACCGCACAGGTGCTTGCCAGCCCACGCGCAGAACGCCTTGGCGTCACATTGGTCCATGCCGACGGCCGGAAAGTCACTCCGCCCCCCCGGGTTCGCCGTCTGGTAGGTCTCGTTCCACTCGCATTCGAGGGGCTGGCCCGTGGTGTCGTCGCGCGTATCCAGCACGAACGCCCCGTACTGGTCGTCGGTCACCTCGGTGCGGTCGATGCAAAACCGGGTGAGCTGATACACCGCTGGCACCATCGTCGGGCCACGCCCCGTTGCCGGACAGAGGTCGCCGGAGCCACCTGCGCCGCCGCGTCCCGCGTCACCGCCAGGCCCGCCGTCGCTGCCTCCGGTGGCGCTTCCGCTGCTCGATGCGGTCGCGCCGGCCCCGAGCCCGGCGTCGTACCCGGAGGAGAGGTCCTCCCAGGGGAGACATCCTGCGGTCGCCAGGGCGACGACCACCACCGGTCCTGCCCCGCGGAGCGCCGAGCGCCGGCGACGGGGGACGCGTGCGGCGACGCTGTCTGGCGACATGAGGGCGACGGCAAGCCTAGCAGACCCGGCGCACTGGGCTGCGCGACCTCGACGGCGCGCCGCCGCCAGCGGAACGTCGCATGCCCTACGGGGAGCCGATCAATCGACGCCCTGGCAAGCTGCCGTGCCCTCCGGCGCCTGACAGGTCCCCGCCGGGCCGCACACCGTCGACTTGCACTCGTATGCAGTCCTGCCCGGGCTGTCGCACGCCGCGCCGATGTCCCCCCGCGGCTGGCATGTCCCCGTCGGTGGGCCGCCGGTCTTGCACCACAGCCCGACCGTGTAGTCGCAGAGGTCCGGGCCCGGGTCGCAAGCGTCGCCAGCCTGGAGAAACGGCTCGCAGACGCCGTTCAGGCACCGGCCGTGGGAGCATTCGATGAAAGAGCCGTCGTCCTTGGGCGCGATGCATGCGCCACCTCCGGGTACCTGGCCGCGGAACGCCGCGAGGCAATCGATCTCGACGGCGACCAGCGGCGGCTCGAGACAGCTGGCGCCACCGTTTGCCAGCGCCTGCAGCTTCGACACACAGGCGGCGAGGACGTCGCCGTCGAATATGGACGCGCCGGTGGCCAACAGGGGGGCGAGCAGGGGCGTCAGATTCGTCTTGCAGGAGTCGTTGAGCTGCTGATTGCACGCAGCAGGCGTTCCACCGTGCGCCATGAGCACACTGGAGTCGCTGCAACAAGCGAAGAGCGCGTCGCACGCCGGCATCGCGACGTCGTTGCAGAACGCTTCGACCTCGGGCGGTAGCGCTGGTGCGCCACCGGAGCCGCCGTTCGCTCCCCCACCCCCCACGTTGCTGGCGCCACCCGCGGACCCACCTTGACCACCTTGACCAGCTTGACCGCCGATACCGCCGCCACTGCTGACGCTGACGGCCGACGCCGGCCCCCCAGCGCCAGCCCCGGAGGTGCTGCTGGACGCGCCTGATCCCGCGCCTGCGCCGGAAGACGCGGCCGGAGGGTCATCCCCGCAGCCGACAACCGCCAGCAGCAGGAGGGACATCGGTACACGGCTGCCTGTGATCACCATCCGCACTCCTGCCAGCTCCGCGACCGCGCGCGGAGAAGAATCCAACTTGCAGACACCGGGGTGAGCGCGGGCGCGCACGGAATTCGTCCTCGGCGACCGCCTGCGGCGCGTCTCCCTGCAACCCCGCTCGACCGCGTGGCCGCGTCGCGGATTCCTGCGCGTCACTGGACGCTGCCGGGTCTCACCGATGCGCCATCCCTGCCAGCGGGGAGGCGACGACCGCCGATCACCCGGCGTCGGCCGGCGCGACGCGGAGACACCTGCTCAGGGTGAGGTCCAGTTGGCTGTGGATGTCCATCATCAAGCTCTCGAGCTCGGAACCATCCAGCCCCAGCCGCGCGGCCAGGCGCCGCCGCGTCTCTGCGAGCATTTCCTCGCGAGCTTTCTCGATCCATCGACGCACCGTGGCGGCGTGCACGCCGTAGACTTTTCCGATGGCACCACTGCGCAGCCCGTCCACGAAGTAGAGACGGAGCACGTTCTTGTCGCGCGCCGCTTGCTCGGCCAGGACCTCGCGGAACACCTCGGCAAACTCGGACGCGTAGCGTCCGCGCATGTATTCCAGCTCCGCGTCGGGCGCGGCGGCGAGCCCGACGGCGATGGAGTCATCGCTGGACGGTGGCTGACCCGCCCTGGTGCTTCGCAGCAGGTTGCGACCGGTGCGGATGGCGGCGATACGCACCCACCCCTCGAGGGCCCCGGTTCCCCGGTAATGGGCGATCTTCGCGGCCCCGGCGGCGGGGATGAAGAGCTTCTCGCGCAGCAGCTGCTTGACGTCGTCGACGAAGGTCGGCGCAGGGTCGAGGCGGCGGAGCGAACCGCCGACGCGGTCCAGAATGCACCGCTCGAAGAGCTCGAGCGCCCGGCGATCGCCGTCCACACAGGCGCAGGCGAGGTAGAGGTCGCCAGCGTGCAGGCTGGCGAGCCGGGCCGCATCGGCGGGGAGATGCTGGGCGAGATGGCGGATGAAGCGCGCGCCGTCCACCTCGAGGCCGGGCCAGGCAGAACGCGCCTCGGCGACGATGCGCCGCAGAACGTCCTCGAGCTCGTCTCGCGGCAGCAGCCGCGCGGCGTCCGCGCCGCCGGCATCGACGAGCGCATCCACGTACGGATGGTCGGCCATCCGGCGGCGAGGGTATCAGCTGCAGTCGCCAGCGAGAACCCCGTGCCCCGGTCCACCTGTCCGACGCAGCAGCGCCTCGCGCCTGTCGGAGGCCGCGGCGCCGCTGCTATCCTCTGCGCCATGGATCCGGCACCGGACGTGCGTGGGGCATGTTTCGGAGAGGACACGGTGCTCGAGATCGCGGCCGGCGGCCTGGATGCGGAGCATCACGCGCTGGCGCAGGAGCACCTTGCGGTCTGCGACGACTGCCGCCGCCTGGTCGCCGTCGTGGTCGCGAGCACGTCCGACGCGGAGGGGATCGACCTCGACAGCGTCTGTGCCATCCCCCAGAAGGAGGCCCTGGCCCGCAGCTCTGCGGTGCAGGTCGGGCGCTACACACTGCTCGCTCGCATCGGCGCCGGTGGCAGCGGCGTCATCTTCCGTGCGCGCGATCCGCAGCTCCGGCGCGACGTGGCGCTGAAGCTGGTGCGGGCCGAGACGACCGGCAACGATCCGGCCGCCGCGCGAAGGCTGCTGCGAGAGGCGCAGGCGATGGCGCGCCTGGCACACCCCAACGTCGTCACCGTCTACGACGCCGGTATGCACGAGGGCCAGGTCTTCCTGGCCATGGAGCTGGTCGACGGCCAGACGCTCCGGCAATGGTCGAAGACCCGTCGCTCCCACCGCGAGGTCCTCGACATGTTCGTGGCCGCGGGCCGGGGGCTGGAGGCCGCCCACGGCGCGGGCCTGGTGCATCGCGACTTCAAGCCCTCCAACGTCCTGGTGGGCCACGATGGGCGACCGAGGGTCACCGACTTCGGCCTGGCGCGCACCGTCGCGCTGGACCCATCCTGCGCCCTCACCGCGGTATCCGACTTCCCATTGGAGGGAGGCGTGGAGACGGTGACACTGGCGGGCATGCTCGTCGGGACGCCGCAATACATGGCACCCGAGCAGTTCCTGGGACTGACGACCGACGCGCGGACCGACCAGTTCGGCTTCAGCGTCGCGCTGTACGAGGCGATCCATGGGCGGCGTCCCTTCGCCGGCCGAACGCTGCAGGAGCTCGCCTTCGAGGTCACCCACGGCAACGTGCTCGTGCCGCCGCTCGGCTCGGTCCCGCCGAACGTGGCGCGAGCCATCGCGCGCGGCCTGCACGTCTCGCCCGAGGAGCGTTTCCCTTCGATGAGCGAGCTGCTCGCGGCGCTCGGCGAGGAGCCGGCCGAGACGAAGCGGCCGGCGAAGCGCCGAGGTTCGGCCCTGGTCCTCGCTGCAGCGGCCACCGTCGCTGTGATCGCCGCCTGGCGTGCGGCGCCGACGCCCGAGGCGCCCGCGCTGGCCCGCAGCTCCGGCGCGTTCCACGCTCGGGCGTCCGAGCCGGCGCCCCCCGGAGCGGCCCCACGCGAGGCTCCGGGAGACGCGCGGGCGGAGACACCCCCGGCGTCCTCGGCGCCTGCCGCGCCTGCTGCCACGCAAGGTCCCGCGGTCTCCGGCCCGCGACCTGGCTCCGCCGCGGAGCGCCCGCGCGATCCCGAGCTCATCCTCGATCCGTGGGCGCCCCGTTGAGGCGGGCGGCACTGGCGCTCGGGGTGGCGATGGCGATGGCCTCCTCGCAAGTCCCCTCCGCCATCGCGCAGGACAAGCCCCCCTCGGCAAGCAGCAGCGAGCTTCGCGAGCGCGCTCGCGCCATGCACCGCCAGGGCGTCTTGGCGTACCAGGCGCACCGCTACGACGAGGCCGCCTCGGCGTTCCAGCAAGCCTACGACCTGGCCCCGGCGCCGGGGCTGCTCTTCAATCTCGCGCAAGCCCACCGCGGGCGGGGTCCTACGGCTTGCCCGGAGGCACTCGACGCCTACCGCGCGTACCTGCGCGCCGAGCCGAACGCGGCGAACCAGAAGTACGTCGAGGAGCAGATCCGCGACACGGAGCCTTGCGCCGCGGCGGAGTCGCAACGTCGCGCGGTGCTGGCGCGGCCAGAGCCACCCCCGCAGCCCGTGCCAGTGCCGGCGCAGCCTGCCCCGCTCCGCCCGCAGGCCCGCGCCGTTCCGTGGATGCCCATCGCGGTGTCTGGCCTTGGCGCCGCAGCCGCCGCGGTGGGAATCGGCCTCACAGTCTCCGCGGTGTCCACGCACGGGCAACTGGAAGACACCTGCAAGCCGACCTGCGCGCCAGCGCAGTGGGAGGGCGCGGAGACGCGCGAGGAGGTCGGCATCGGCCTCATCGCGGTGGGGAGCGCGGCCATCGTGGGCGGCGCGGTCTGGTGGATCACCGCGGAGCTCCGGCGTTCGCCGCAGGCAGCCTCCGGCGCACGAGCCGCACCAGGGCACAAAGCAGCGTGGCCGCCGAGCGCGGTTGTGGCGTGGTGAATGACGCGCTGACGGTTCACCGAGCGAAGGGTCTTCGTTTCGCTCTGCTACGGATGCTCCGCATACCCGACGCGCCTTGCCCCGTCCCGATCCGATGCGAACCCGCGAAGGCCAATGGCCCGCGGTCAGGTGGCGCGCGCGTTCTTCTTCTTCGCGGAGACCACCCGCTCGTGGCGAGCCAGGTCGCGCGCCGCCTCGATCTCCTCGAACCCCTCCGCCTCGAGCAGCGCGCGCACCGCGGGCGCCTGCCCGGCGCCGATCTCCATCGCCAGCACACCCCCCGGCGCCAGCCGCTGCGGCGCCTCGGCCACGATGCGCCGCACCAAGTCGAGCCCGTCGCTGCCGGCGAACAGCGCCATGCGCGGCTCGAAGGCACAAACGTCGACGGGCAGCTCGCCCTCCTCGCCGTCGGCGATGTACGGCGGGTTGGCGGTGATCAGCTCGAACCACCCGTCGGGCCGCGCCACGCCCTGGAAGAGGTCGGCGCGCTGGAAGGCGACGTTGCTGGCGCCGAGGCGCAGCGCGTTGTCGGCGGCGACACGCAGCGCGTCCTCGGAGAGGTCGGTGGCCAGCACCTGGGTCGTCGGTCGCTCGCGCCCCAGGGTGATGGCCACGCAGCCGCTCCCGGTGCACAGGTCGAGCACGCGTGCCGAGAGCGAGCGCTCTCGCGTGCGCGCCAGGCCGACCTCGACCAGCAGCTCCGTCTCCGGGCGCGGCACCAGCACCCGCGCGTCGACGCGGAACGGCCGCCCGAAGAACTCGCGCATGCCGATCAGGTACGCAACGGGCTCGCCGGCACGGCGCCTCTGGTGCAAGGCGCGGTAACGCCCGAGCTCGTCCTGGCCCAGCGGCAGGGCGGAGTCGATGATCAGGCGCACCCGGTCCACGCCGAGCACGTGCGCAAGGAGCACCTCGGCGTCGAGGCGCGGCGAGGTCGAGCCGCGGCCGCGCAGGTCGCCGGCGGCCCACTCCACCACGCGGCGCACCGTCCACGGCTCGCTCACGGCGCTTTGCCGGGCGCCGCCTGGGCGCGGCGACGTCGACCGGCGCTGCTGTCGAACACTCGTCGATGGCGCGCCTCACCACCGCTCCATCTCCGCGCGGACCTCGTCGCGGCGCGCTCGCTCTTGGCCTCGAAGCGCAGCACCAGCACGGGCTGCGTGTTCGAGGCCCGGCACAGGCCCCAGGCGCCGTCGCCCTTGTCCACGCGCGCGCCGTCGATGTCCAGCACCCGGTGCGTCGCTCGTAGTGGGCGAGCACCGCCTCGACCACGGCGAACTTGAGCGCGTCGGGGCAATCGACGCGCAGCCCGGCGTGGCGAAGGTGGGTGGCACATCGGCGAGGAGCTCGGTCAGCGTCTTGCCCTCGCTCACCAGGATCTCCAGGAGGCGGACCGCGGCGTAGATGCCGTCGTCGAAGCCCGGCCAGCGGTCGGCGAAGAAGATGTGCCCGCTCATCTCTCCGGCGAGCAGCGCGCCCTCGACCTTCATCTTGGTCTTGATGATCGAGTGGCCAGTCTTCCAGACGATGGGCCGCCCGCCGTGCGCGGCGATGTCGGCGTAGAGCGTCTCCGAGCACTTCACCTCGCCGAGGACGGTGGCGCCGGGGCGCTCGGCGAGCACCGCGCGCGAGAAGAGGATCATCAGCCGGTCGCCCCACACCGGCTCGCCCTTCTCGTCGAGGATGCCCAGCCGGTCGCCGTCGCCGTCCCAGGCGATGCCCAGGCGCGCCCCGCTGGCCAGCACGCGCTCGCGCAGCGCGGCGAGGTTCGCGGGCACGGTCGGGTCCGGGTGGTGATTCGGGAAACGGCCGTCGATGTCGCAGTAGAGCGCCTCGGGGTCGAACCCGAGCGCGCGCAGCGTCGCCAGGCCGAGCGGCCCCGCGGCGCCGTTGCCGCCGTCGACGACCAGCTTCATCTGCTTGCACACCTCGGGCGCGGGCAACCGCGAGGAAGCGCGCACCGTGTCGATGTAGGTGGCCTGCAGGTCCTGCTCGCTCATCACGCCTGGCGTGACGGCGTCGGGCGGCGGCGTCCGCGACAGGGCATCGGCGAGACGGCGGATGTCGTCGCCCCAGAACGAGGCCTTGCCGCGCATGAGCTTGAAGCCGTTGTCGGGCGCATCGTTGTGGCTGGCGGTGATCATCACCGCGCCGTCGGTGCCCAGGTGGTGGGCGGCGAAGTAGAGGAGCGGCGAGGGGCCGACGCCGATGGCCGTGACGTCGGCGCCGGCGGCCCGCAGCCCCCGGACGAGGGCGGCGAAGATGCGCGGGCTGCTCAGGCGCCCGTCGCGCTCGACGGCGATGCGGAGGAGGGCACGGACCGTTCGGCGCGCAAGGTGGCCACGAAGGTGCGCCCTATGGCCTCGACCAGCTCGTCGCTCAGGTCGCGCTCGGCGACGGCGCGGACGTCGTATTCGCGGAAGGCGTGGCGAGGGACCTGCATGTGTACCGGCTGCACAGTGGGTGCGCCCGTGGGCGGGGGTCGCATCTCGGGGCGGGGCGTTCCTGCGCGCCCCGCCCGGGGCTGGCGGTCGGCGCTCGCCCGAAGCCCGAAAACCGCTGCGATCTCGCACGGCAGCCCGGGGGACGGAACGAAATTCCACGATACAGCGAGCGAGCTGTAGGGCGCGCCACGCACGCGCCAGGCGGAACGGCGATTGCACTCGGTCCGCCCGTGGCGCGTGACGGACGAGGTGCAGAGTTGGTACGGGTCGGTGAGACGGCCCTGGCAACCAGCGTGGCCGGCGGGGCGGAGTCCGAGGACGACCTGCTTGCGCGCGAGATCACCGCGCGCAAGCTGGTGCTGGAGCGGCGCATCGACCGCGCCAAGGATCAGCTGTCGGTCGACATCGGCAAGGCCAAGCGGGCCACCCAGCAGATGGTGACCCGCACCAAGCGGCGCGCCGAGAAGACACTGGTCCAGGTCGGGCTGGTCGCTGGTGGGCTGCTGATCCTGGCCGTGGCCGTGTCGCTGCTGCGACGCCGCACGCGTCGCATCCGCATCGAGTGGAGGTAGCTACCCATGGCCGTCGTATCATCGCCAGGCGACAACGGGCACGAGGGGCAGGTCCCGCGCCGCCCCCAGGTGCACCGTGTCGAGGTCCACCCCCAGCCCGAGCGATTGCACGCCATGCCCGACGAACCCATCGGCGCAGTGGTGCGCGATGCCATCGATCAGACGCGCGAGATCGTGCGCGACACGGTGGCCATCGGCGCGCTGGAGGTGAAGCGTGTCGGCCTCAAGGCCAAGCGCACCGTGGACGACGTGGCCCCGCGCGTCCTGTGGGGCGCGGCGGCCTGGATGATGGGCGCCGTCGGCGCCGTGCTGCTGGTCATCGCCGCCTTCCTCGGCGCCGCGGTCATCATCCCCTCGGCCGCAGCGCGGCTGGCAATCGTCGCGCTCCCGTTCGTGGCCTTCGCCGCCTACGGGGGCTGGCGCGCCGGCAAGCCCAGGGCCTGACGCCACCTACAGGTCGCGGTACCCCACCGGCGGGTCGACGAGCTTCGCTGCCTTGGCGGCGCCACGCAGCACGTAGTCCACGTAGCCGTACGGGCCGTCGGCCCAGATCAGGAAGTCCTCGGCGAGCACCCCGTTCGCCGCCCCCAGCACCAGCTCGGGCAGGGCCAGGGTCGGGCCCTCCTGGTAGACCGGCGCGGAGGCGTCGACCTCCTCGCCGGAGTCCTCGAGCGCGGCCAGCGCGCCGGCGTGCCGATCGCTGTCCAGCTCGTCCACGGCGAGCAGCACCCAGTCGAGGAGCACCAGCTCCGGGTGGGGCGGGTCGGCCTCGGAGCTGCCGAAGGGGTCATGCGCCGGCGGCGGCAGATCGAGCGACTCCACGAGCTCCACCAGGCGCGCGCTGTGCGCCGCCGCCTCGGCGCCCGGCGTCCAGAAGGCGTCGAGGACGCAGGCCACGTCGTCCGCTGCTGCGCTGCGCCAGAGGCGCGGGTCGCGGGAGCGCAGGTCGAGCTGGGGGTCGGCCGCGCACAGCCGCGGAAGGCGCGCGCCGGCTCGGCTAAGCGCGGCAGCGCCTCCAGCGCGCGATCCACCGTCCAGTGCAGGCGAAGGTCGGCCTCGCGCACGTATCGGTGCTTGCCGAGCGCCCGCACCAGCCTGCCCACCTCGTCGGCGGTGCGCGCCGCGAAGGACCATCCGAGCATCCCCATGCGGCCGCGGAGCATACTGCGCCCGCGCCGGCGCGCGGGTCACTTCGCGGGGGCGGCGCCGGCGTACCAGCGCCCCCCGTACCAGCCGATGCTCCCGTCCGCGAGCGTGATGACCGTGCTCGGCGCGTAGTAGGCGCCGGGCTGGAGGTTCTCCCACTGGCCACGCTGCCACACCCAGCGCCGCCCCTTCCACTGCCACTCCCCGTCGACCCAGACCGGCGACGTCATCTCCTTGGGCGGCGCGCTGATGATCTCGGCGCGCGCGGCCGGCGGCGGGAACGGAACGACGACCAGGGTGCCGTCGCCGGCGTGTGGCCCGCTCGGGGGGACCGGCAGACGCTCCGCGCCGCAGCCGGCCACCAGCGCCAGCGCCAGCAGCGCCAGCGACGCCACCGCGCGCATCAGATGCCCATCCACAGGCTGAAGACGCCCTGGAGCTGCTCGCGCAACAGCAGCAGCTCCAGGGTGGCCAGGATCAGGAAGGGGCCGAAGGCGATGCGCGCCTGCCCCACGCCCTCGCCGGCCTCGCTCATCAGGGGATCGTCGGCGAGCTCGCGCTCGGCCTCGGCGCGCTCCTCGGGGCTCATCTGCTCCAGCTCGGCCATGACCTCCTCGCGCTCGCGGCGCACCGCCTCCGGCTCCTCGAGCTTGCCCCCCACCAGCAGCGTGCCCACGGCGAAGACGGTCCCCTGCACCGCCCCGGCGGCGAGGACCACCAGGGCGCCGAGCCACCCGAACCACGCGCCGGCGAGCATGAGCAGCTTGGCGTCGCCGAGCCCCATGCCCACCTTGCCGCGGATCTTCGGGTAGATGACCACGAACGGCAGCCAGACGATGGCCAAGCCGGCGGCGGCGCCGATCAACGAGTCGACGATGGACATGCCGCGCAGCGGGCTGGCCAGCACGCCGAGCACGGCGCCGCCGATGGTCATGGAGTCGGGCAGGATCATGAACTCCACGTCGATGAACGCCGCCGCCACCAGGCCGAGCGCCAGGGTCAGGTGCACCAGGTAGATCCCGCCGGCGAGCGCGAACGAGGTCGAGCCCGACATGCGCAGGACGAGCATCTCCATCACCGCCAGGGAGATGACCCCCCCGATGGCCTCCACCAGCGGGTAACGCACCGGGATCTCCACACCGCAGCAGCGGGCGCGGCCGCGCATGAAGAGCCACCCGAAGAGCGGCACGTTCTGCCAGGCGCGGATGGGCTGCTTGCAGGCCGGGCAGTGCGACGGCGGGCGCACCACGCTCATCTCGCGCGGCACGCGGTAGATGACCACGTTGAGAAAGCTGCCCCAGAGCAGGCCGAAGACGACGGCGAAGACGCGCAGGAACCAGGGCGGGACCTCGTCGAGCAGCACGCGCGCCCCGTCAGGCTCCGGCGCTCACGGCCGAGGGGGCATCTTGCCGCCGGACTCGGCGGCGAGCTTGAGCATCAGGGTCAGCGCCTGCTCCAGCTCTTCCTGGGTGGGCTGCACCGGCGCCGAGGCCAGGGCCTGCTTCAGCTCCACCATGCGCGCGGCGAAGTTCTCGTAGGTGCGGCGCGCGCCGCCGGTGGGCGCCTCCGCGATCCAGCGCTTGACCACCTCGCGCAGCTCGTCGAGGTCGCTGTGGGCGAGCAGCTGCGCCATCTGCACGGCCATGGGGTCGGGGCGCGTCTCGGGGAGGGCCATCGCTGCCGCGCAGCATAGCGCGGCGGAGCGCCGCCAGCCGCGAGGCGCTCAGGCGCTCAGGCGCTCGAACGAGCCACCGCGGGGCGTCGGGCGCTTGCTCGAAGGGCGGCGCCGGGACATAAGCGCGCGGTGGTGCACGGCGAGCCGGACAACCTTGCCTGCGCGGCGGCTCGGTCGGGCCGGCGGACGCTGGCCCTGTCGGCAGCCGTGTCGCTGGCCGTCCTGCTCGGCGCCTGCGGGAAGAAGGACGGCGAGGCGCCGGCCGAGGTGGACGGCGGCGCGCCGGCCGCCGTCGGCGCGCAGGGCAAGGTGCTGCAGGCGGCAGACAACGAGGGCAGCGACGGCGGCACGGTGAAGCGGCCGGCGGCGGCGACGACACCGCGGTCAGCATCCCGGGGCTCCTTCATGGCCGGCAGCACGCCCGGCGATCGCGGGCGCGACCCGGTGCTGGAGCCGGCGATGCTCGACATGGATCTCGGCCCGTTCACCATCGATCGCAGCCCCTACCCCAACGACCCATCGCGCCCGGCGCTCACCGGCGTGACCCGCGAGCGCGCCGGGCAGCTCTGCCAGGAGCGCGGCGCGCGGCTGTGCACGGAGCTGGAGTGGGAGCGCGTCTGCAAGGGCGAGGCAGGCACGCCCTACGCCGGCGCCAGCGAGTGGGACGCGGCGTGCAGCAAGGATCCCGCCGCCTGCCCCTCGGGGTACGGCGTGCTCGGATGGGTGCGCTGCGCGAGTGGACGAGCAGCGAGGTGATGCCCATCGAGAAGGCGCAGCCCAGGGCGGCGGCGGTGCGCGGCGCGTCCTCCGCGGCCAGCGGCGTCGATCACCGCTGCGCGCACCGCAGCGCCGTCGACGCCACCGCCAGCAGCGACGACCTCGGCTTCCGCTGCTGCGGCGGGGCCCCGAACGCGGCCACCATCCCCTCGCCGCAGTGGCAGCAGACGTTCCGCAAGGTCGACCTGGGGGTGGCGCAGGCCCGCGAGATGTTCTCCTCGGTGACGCAGCTGCAGCGCCTCGGCGGCGACATCGCCTGGTTCGAGGAGCCCCACGACGTGCACCTGGTCCTGGAGCGCGCAGACGCCGGCGCCGGGCCGCCGAACACCGTGCTCACCACCTCACCGCTGCTCTGGAACCCGGTCCCGGGCGAGGAGATGCTGGTGGCCGCGGGGCGCGCCGGGAAGGACTCCTTCGTGGTCGCCTTCCATCGCCTGCCCAAGGACCGGCATCGCATCGCCTCGGTGCTGGTGCTCGAGAACGACAAGGGCCCGGTGGTGCTCGGGTTCAACGGCTACGTGCGCCGCAAGCTGGCGTGGAGCACGTGCTGGGACTGCCCGGGCGAGAGCGGCTACATCACTTACCGCGAGGACAACCGGGTGGTCATCACCCAGAAGTGAGCCGCCGGGCTACCTCGAGGACGGTCTGATGCCGGGTGAGCTCGACGGCGGCCATCGGAGGGGCCGCATCCTACAGCGCACCCGATCGGGAGCGTGGCGTTCAGCCCACCGGCGCGAGCAGGCGCATGACGCTGGCGTCCGCGTCGGCGCCGAGCAGCAGGCGCCCGCCGGCTCCGCGCGCGGCGAGGTCGGCGCAGAGCATCCCCAGGCCGCGGCCGTAGCGCGACTCCGGGGCCCGCCCCTGGCGCCCCTGTCCGTGCAGGCTCACCGCCTGCTCGCGCAGGTCGGCAGGCACCGGCGGCGCGTCGTCGAAGACCATCAGCGCGGCCTGCCCCTCGTGCGTGCCAGTGCGCACGCGCACCTTGCTCCCGGAGGGGGCGTGCTCGATGGCATTGGCCACGATGTTCTCGGCGGACAGCGCGAAGAGCTCGCGCTCGACCATCACCAGCATGTCCTGGCCGCCCTCCTCGAGGACCAGCTCGATGCCCGACGAGGCCGCCTGCGGGCGCTGCCGCTTGACCACCGTCTGCGCAACCTGGAGCAGCGAGGTCGGGAAGCGCTGCCGGCCGCTCTCGTCGCCACGCGCCAGCACGTCGAGGTTGGTGATCAGGCGCTCGAGGACGTCGCACAGCGACACCGAGTCGCCGAGGGCCTCTCGCGCGTCGGCGTCCATCCCCTTGGTGACGCCGGTCAGGTAGTGGAGGTTGGTGACCAGCGCCGAGAGCGGGTTGCGCAGGTCGTGCGCCATCACCCGGAGCAGCTCGGAGAGCGTGGCGGAGTGGACGCGGGCGCTGTCGGGCGGTGCAGGCATGCCGCGCTGCGGCTCGTCCGGGTCTGCGGCCATGGCGGACGCGCTGGCTCCTCCGGTGGACATGTACCATCCATCGGCGGCCCAGCTTCGACCTTGACCCGAAGGGTGCGTCTCTTCGTCGCTCGCCAGGTCAAAGGGTCTCGAACGGCGGGGCGACCGGGGAGGCGGGCGGCGAAGCGGGCCACGAGGAGGCCGAGGAAGGTCAAGCGCCGCTCGTCCGACCTGAACGCGTGTCGAGCCATGGGGCACGACGCGCCGGGTCACGGTCAGACCCCGAGGTGCTCTCGCAGGAAGGTCGACACCCGCTCGTGCACCAGCTCGCGGCGCTCGATGGGCACCACGTGGGTGGCGCCGGGCACCATGAGCAGCTCGGCCCGCGGCAGGGCAGCGGCCATCTCCTCGGTCTGCTTCGACGGCGTGAACTGGTCGCGATCGCCGGCGAGGACCAGCACCGGGACCTGGATGTCGGGCAGCAGATCGGCGGCCGAGTGCTCGCCGGCGGACTGGAGCATGCGCAGGAACATGAGCAGGTCGATGTCGACCATGTGCTTCATGTACGGGAGCAGATCCTCGGGGTGGATGCTCTTGTCGACCTCGCCCGAGAGCAGCGCCACGCGCAGCGACAGTTCGGTGGGCACGCGGCTCCACAGCGCCCGGGCCAGATCGGGGTGCGCGTCGACGCGCGCGATGAGCCTGGGCAGCACCTGCGCGAGCACGTTGCTGCCGCGGAAGGTGTGGGTGATCCGGCCCGACGAGCCGCAGACGAGCACCAGCGCGCGCACGTGGCTGGCGTGCTCGCGCATCGCCTCCAGCGCCACCTGGCAGCCCATGGAGTGACCGAAGAGCACGACGGGCGGGTCGCCGAGCGCGCGCCGCACGGCCGCGAGGTCACGGACGTGCTCGAGGAAGTCGGTGTGCGTGGGATCCGCAGGCGGGCCGCTGCGCCCGTGACCGCGGTAGTGCCAGTGGGCGACGGGCATGTGCTCCGCCAGGTCGTCCCAGAGGTACTTCCAGATGAACCCATCGCACGCGATGCCATCGCACAGCAGCGCAGTCGGTGCGTCGGGACCCGCGGTAGGGGGGCCCTGGCGACGATGGACGTACAGACGCGTCCCGTCGTCCCCGAGGGCGACAAGCTGCTCTTCCGACATGTCGGGTGTCTCGAACGGCGCCCGAGGCGCGGCAAGAAGCCAGGCGTCCGGTCGCCCGAGGCAGATGCACCGGGAAGCCGCGCAGGCCGCCCGGTGGTTGGAACCTCAGGAAACGACTGAAGACGCGCTTACGCCGGGCACGAGACCTGGAGGTCCCGCTCCCGGCGTCAGACTGCGACAGGCCCCTCCGACGGCACTACTGCCATCCGGCGGGGTGACTACTGTCGTCCGGCGGGGTCAGGGGCGGCACGCCCCTGATCCTGTCGAGCGGCACGCCCCTGTGCCTGTCGAGCGCCTGTCAAGGTTCCACCTCGTCGTCGTCCTCGTTCACGTCGTTGACGCTCGGGAGCTTCTTGATCTCGACGCGCGCGAGCTTCCACGCGCGCTGGACGACCCAGGACAGCGATCGATCCAGACGTGCCGCTTCTTCCTTGATTTCCTGCAGCATCGACTCCGGGAAGTAGAGTGACTGCTTCCTCTTGTCGGTCTTCGACGCTTCGTTCTTCAGCGTGTTGTCGCTCATAGGGCCCCTAGAGTGGCGACGGGAGCCGACCCCGCCTCGCCGCGGCTCCACCTAGCTACAGCTGCGCACTTCGTCACACGAATGCTCTCTAGGTACATCCGATTTTCTCTGCCTTGGCTAGTCCAAATCGCCTCCGGAGCCGTGACGGCGTACGCTTCTGCCGTGTTGGCTGAAAAGCGACGGGGGCAGCCCGTCGATGCAGTGCGGAGCGTGGTCGTCGTCGTCGACGGGGACGCCTGGATCCACCGCAGCATCGCCGCCGCCTTCGCGTCGGCGGGCAGCCCCATCGACGTCGTCCCCTGCACGACCGCGCGCGGAGGGCTCAACGCGTGCTGCGCGCTCGAGCCGGACTGCGTGATCACCGAGCTCGTCCTCGACCACGACAGGAGCGGCGACGGAGTTGCCATCGACGGAATGTGGCTGGCCGCCGAGCTGCGCCGCCAGGAGGCGCCCCTCGGCCGGGTCCCGATCGTGATGACCTCGGCCCGCGCCGACGAGGAGACGCGCATCGCCGCGCTGCGCGGGGGCGTCGACGTCTTCTTCCCCAAACCGTTCGCGGCCACGGAGATGTGCGGCCAGGTCCGGGCGATGATCTCCATGGCACAGCGGCTGCGCGAGGGCCGCGCTTCGGCGCCGCTGCTGGCCCCGCCGGTGCCCGGCCCGGTCGGCAACAGCCCGCGTGCCATGGTCGGCGACCTGCGCCGGATCAACGTGGCCACCGTGCTCACCGCGCTCGAGCTGGAGCGGCAGAGCGGCGATCTGGTGCTCAAGGCCGGCCGCCCTCGCAGCGGCGTGGCGGCGCCGCTGGTGCTCAACATCGCCGAGGGCGTGCTGGTCGGCGCCTGGCGCGACGACGTGCCGCTGACCTCTCTGCAGGCGGTGCGGCTGGCGCTGTGCTGGCCGGGGCGGCGCTTCGAGTTCATCCCCAGCGAAGGCCGGAGGCTGTCGTCGAACGCCGAGCCCACCACCATGGGCATGCTGGTGCTCGAGGCGCTGCGGCTCGAGGACAAGACGCCCGTCGGGCAGTGCGACTACGGCCTCTCCGGCGCCGTCGATCTCGAGGAGTCCTCGCCGCTCTCGGACTCACCCTCGTCCAGCGAGCCGGCGGTGGCCTGGGTCGACCGCGTTTCCGCGTCCGCGCGTCCCGCCACGGCTCCAGCTGCTGCGGCGGTGCGCCCGAGCGCGCGCCCTGCGGAGGCCCCGAGCAGCGCGCGGGCTGCTCCGGCATCGGGCGGAGCTCGCCCCGCAGCTGCGCCCGGCATCGGGCGTTATGCGCCGCTCCACGGGCGCGGCCCAGTCGGTCGTGGAGCCTGCGAGCGCGCGGTCGGCCGCGGTGCCGAGCAGCCCGCGCTCCGCCGCGCCCAGCAGCCCGCGCCCCGACGCGCCGAGCAGCGCGCGCCCGGCGGCACCACGCGCCGAGAAGCCGGCCGGCCTGGGCGGCGCGACGCGCTACCAGCCTCCGCGCGGCGACCTGGCGCCGTCCTCGCAGCCGTCCTCGTCGCTCGACCAGCGCGCCGATCCCGCCGTGCTGCGCCAGGCCGCGGAGAGCGCGCCGGGGCGCAGGCTGGTGGAACCGGCTGCGCGGCCGCCGCGTGATCCGCGCATCGAGCCCGACGCGCGCGGCGAGCCCGAGGAGGCGCCGGCCATCGGCGCCCTCGACGAGCTGGTGCTCGCCGAGCAGCTCGCGCATCTCACCGCCGGCGCCAGCTCTTCTCCCCCGCCGCCCGCCTCGCACGAACGCAGCCGCCCGCCGCTCCGGCGCTCGGCATCTGGCGCGATCATGCCCCCGCCGCGCGGCGTCTCGTCCGCACCGCCCGCCGGCGCGGCGCCCGGCCCGAAGCGCACCTCGGCATCGCCCGCCGCCGCCGGTGTGATCGTGCCGTCGCCCGGCAACGCCCGCCAGAACCCCGGCAAGGGCACGCTGCCGTTCGGCGCGCTCGACCTCGACCGCGACGAGCTCGGCGGCGCCACACCCGCCCCGCGCACGCGCCCCGAGCCGCCCGCTTCTGGCGACAGCCGCGTCCGCAACAAGGAGCGCCAGGCCGGCGCCGAGGACGACTGGCTCGACGACCAGACCACGCGCCAGCTCCGCCTCGGGCGCTGAGTGGAGCGCGCGGCGAACGGCCGCGTTCGGGGCGCGGCGCGCGCGCCGTGCCGATCACTCGGCCAGCGCGCCCTCGATGCCCGCGGCGATGTGCTCGATGTTCGAGTCGTGCTCCAGCTTGGAGACGATGCGCCGGTCGGCGGAGACGAAGGCGCTCAGCGAGGTGCTGTCGCTCCACAGCGGCAGCAGCTCGCCTTCGGGGTCGAACAGCGTGATCACGTCCTCGAGCCCGTTCAGGTCGCGCCACTTCTTGCAGTAGGCCGCGTCGGGCGGGCCGAAGTCCGGGTCCTGGACGACCACGTTCACCGAGACCAGGCCGCTGCCGGCGAAGCTGTCGTGCAGCGTCTCGGCCTGTTTGCCCACGCTCTGGCAGAGCGGGCACCAGCCGTGCGCGGCGAAGATCCACAGCGCCTCCGCCCCGCACA
>JBBJMR010000086.1:0-28919 GCA_037720395.1 Polyangiaceae bacterium | reverse complement strand
ACCGCGGCCACCCGCACCTCGACGCCGTCGAGCACCTGACGCCCGAACAGCGCAGCCAGGTCGGCCCGCAGCTCGTTGGCGCTGGCGAGCAGCGCCTGGATGCGGTCGCGTGCCGACGGGTGGTACCCGAAGCGGATCCATCCTGCGTCCTGGCTCAGATACTCCGGCGGCAGCGCCGGCACGCCGCGCGCGTCGGCGGCCAGGCGCGGCGCATCCCAGGGGCGGAGCGGGGCATCGGCGCGCGCCGGTGCCGGCGATGCGAGCGACGCCAGCAGCGCGGCCCCCGCGAACACGATGGAAGGAAACGAGCGCCCCACCGCGCTCATCGCGGCACCGTGCCCTGAACGTGGGTCACTCCCTCGTCGCCGCCGGCCTCGCTGGCGACGATGAACGTCGTCGCTCCAACGGCCACCACCCCGCCGAGCACGACCCAGAACCACGGCGAAGACCAGAACCCACTCGATTTCCCGGCGTCCGCGCCAGCCTTGCCGTTCGCCGAGGGCGCGAGCGCCGCGCGCGTCGGCGCCATCGCCGCCGCCTTGGGCTTGTCCGCGCGAGGCGCGACGATCATGCCGCGCAGCACCTCGATGGCCCCCGGCCGGGCACGTCGTCCCGCCCACATCGGTCTGCAGGGTGGCGCCGATCTCCACCTCTCCCAGGAAGCGCTCCCCACGCGCAGCACGCGCGCCGCCGCCCGGCCATCGCGCACGCGCACCGCCACCAGGTGCGTGACCGCGCCTCGCCCCGATGCCCGCCAGGATCCGCCGCTCGACGCGTCGTTCGTGACACCGTCCGCCGCCGCGCGCGCACCTGGCGTCGCAGGCACCCGCACCTGGCGTCGCAGCCGCACCGCACCTGGCGTCGCAGCCGCACCGCACCTGGCGTCGCAGCGGCACCCGGCGCCGCAACGGCACCGACGTCGTTGCAGCGCGGCGCCCCTGCCGCACCCGCGGCGCCACCCGACAGCGACGCGCGCAGCTGCACCAGCTCCTGCAAGCGCGCCACCTCGCCCGCGCTCGCGTTCCCTGGCACCGCTTCCCCGGCGAGCACCCGCGCCGTCGCATCGTCGATCGAGGGCCGCAACCCCGCGTCGCGGTAGATCAGCAGCGCCAGAGCGCGCGCCGGCGCGGCCGCGTCGTCGCCCACCGCGACGACCACGGCTCCTCGCGCCGCCGCGCTGCGCTCCGCGTCAGCGGGGGCGCCCGCCGCCCGGGCCGGCGGATCCCCGGCGCGCGCGTCGAGCGGCTGCAGGGTGACCGCGCCAGCGACGAGCGCGGCCACACCCAGCGCGCGGAGCATGCGAAACCGTACGAAGGCGAGGGCCGAACGTCAAACCGCCCCGCCGATGGCCCGCTTCCGCAACGCCCGGCGCCTCATCAGCCAGGCGGCGACCCCGGCGAGCACCACCAGGCCTTCGATGGGCACCGGCGGCGCCATGTACACCGGCACGACGATCGGCGGCGGCACGACCTCGGGCGAAGTCGGCGATGGCGACAGCACCAGATCGGCATCCGGTCGCTTCGTCGCCGTGTCGAGGTACGACGTCAGCCATCCCCCGGGGACCGCCACTCCCGCCGGCACCGCGCCCGCCAGGAGCCCGGCCAGCCCCTCTCGCGTGCGCGCGAACTCCGCCTTCGCTCCCCAGGGCGCACCCCCCGCCTCCGCGAGCATCCGCGCCGGACCGACGACGTAGAGGCGCATCGATCGCCCGCCCTGGGCCGCGCCGTCCCTCGGCTCGCGGTACGGATAGACGGGTCGCTCCGTCGCGAAGCTCATGCGCACCGTCCCCGTCGCGGCCGCGGGTGCACCCTCGTCCCGTGCGACCTTGAAGGCGGTGATCGTCCACCGCTGCGCGACGTACGGCTCGAGCCACGCCACCAGCGCTTCGCGCGATGGGTACCCATTCGCCTCCAGCCACCCGCGCAGCGCGCCGGCGTCGTCAGCGCGCAGCACCGCGGCGTCGAACCCGGCGACGCGCTTGGTCTCCAGCACTTCCACCGGGGCGGCAGCCGCCTCCACCTCCGCCGCCGACTTCGCGCTCAGGCGCATCATCGCCGACCAGCAGGCCGCGTGGAGCCAGCGCTCGTCGCGGACCACCTCGGGCGCGATGGCCTGTGCCAGTCGACCGAAGACGCCCGGGTCTGCCTCCGCGAGCTCCGGCTTGCCGGGAGTGGGCACCAGGAACCCGAAGTCCTTCGCCGCCGTGTCGAACGACGCGCGCCGCACGAAGTGCTCCACCTTTGCGTTCGCGTCCCAGACGACGAGCGCCTCCTCCGCCGCCATGGCCACCGGATCCACGGACGCCGTCGCGCACGCCTCCGCGTCGGAGGCGCGCGCCACCGCCGCACCCACCAGGCACCCCGCCGCCCACCCGCGCCACCGCCACGACCGTGCCGCCATCCCTCCCATCTACGCGACAACCGACCCGAGGATCTCCTCCCTCGCCCTCGACCTCGCCGTCGACCGTCGACCGTCGCCTAACGGCCACCTCGCCGCGCCGGCCTCTCCGGCGGCCTCGCCAGCAACATCGCCCGCAGCGCCGCCGCCGCCGGAGGCAACCGCGCCACGCCCCGATGCAACAGGTGCATCTCCCGCAGCACCGGCGTGGCCGGATGCGGCACCTCCACCAGCCGCCGCGCCCGCAGATCGGTGACCACCGCCGATCGACTGACCAGCGCCACCCCGATCCCGGCGCGCACGTTCCCCTTCACCGCCGCGATGCTCCCCAGCTCCATCACCACCTCGGCGCCGGGGAAGCTCCGCTCCAGCAGCTCGCGCGTCGTGGCGCCCTCCGGAAACGTCACGAACCGCAGCGCCGCATCCCACCCCACCGCAGCCCCGGCGCCTCCCGCCTGCGCGCTGGCGAGTTGTGGGGCTTGCGTCGCCGCCCCGCCGACCGTTGCCGCCGCGCCGACCGCTGCCGCCCCACCGACCGTCGCCGCCCCGGCGCCACTCGATCCACGCGCTCTCGACGCGCCGCGCGCCACCCGCCGCCGCTCCACCGCCAGCTGTACCGCCAGCCGCGGGGCCGCCACGAGCACCAGCTCGTCCAGGAACCACGCGTCGGTTTCAAGACCCAACGCGCCTCCGCCCACGTTTCCTCCCCCTCCGCCCACGTTTCCTCCCCCTCCGCCTCCGCGCACGCTTCCCCCTCCGCCTCCGCTGCCACCCCGGCGCGGCAGCGACGCCGGCGTCACCACCCCGAGATCGAGCTCCCCCGCCTCCACCGCGCGCGCCACCTCCGGGGTGGCCGCCTCGCGCAGGAAGAAGCGCACCGCCGGATGCTTGCCCCGGAACGCCGCCAGCGCCGCCGGCAGCAGGTATGTCACCGCGGTGGCGCCCGCCCCGAGGCGCACGTCCCCCGCGTGCACCCCGGCCACCTCGCGCACCGCACGCCGCGCATCGTCGATCGCCGCCAGCGCCGCGCGCGCCCGCGGCACCAGCGCCTGCCCCGCCGCCGTCGGCGTCGCCCCCCGCCGTCCGCGCTCCAGCACGCTGGCGCCGAGCTCCGCCTCCAGCCTGCGGATGCTCGCGGTCAGCGCCGGCTGCGAGAGGTGGCGCGCCCCGCCGCCGCGTGAACGTCCCCTGCTCGACGATGAGCAGGAAGGGCCGCAGCTCCTCGTCCATCGCTCCTGCTTCATTTCCGCGCGCCCTTTCCGCCGCGTCGCCGCCCGTCGCCGCCTGTCGCTCCGAGAACGATAACCAAAACGAATCGTATCTCTAACTACAATCGATTGGACCGATACCAGAACCGACCCCATCCTCGCAGCACAGGGAGATGGACGAACGATGATGCTCTGGCTGGTACCGCTCGGTGTGGCGGCGGGCGTGCTCACCACCGTGGCCGGCCTCGGCGGCGGCATGATGCTGCAGCTCTCCATCTCCTTGCTCGACTCCCCCGCCGTGGCGCTGGCCAGCACTGCCCCCGCGCTCCTGCTCGGCAACCTCCACCGCGCCAGCCTCTTCCGCGAGCACGTCGACGGCCGCGTCGCCCTGGCCTTCGCCATCGGCGCCCTCCCCGGCAGCCTGTGCGGCGGCCTCCTCGCCGCCTACCTCCCCGAGACCGTCCTGCGCTGGGCCATGCTCCTGATGACCGCGGCCGCCATCACCCGCGCCCTCGGCTGGTGGAGCTGGACCCCGCCCGCCGGCGCCCTGGTCCCCGCCGGCTTCCTGATTGGCGCTCTCGCCGCCACCACCGGCGGCGCCGGCATGCTCGCCGGCCCGCTGCTCCTGGCCTGCGGCCTGCGCGGCGATCGCTACGTGGCCACCGGCGCCATGTGCTCGGTGTCCCTGCACATCGGGCGCCTCTCGGCGTACGGCATCGCCGGCCTGATGCACGGCCGCGTGCTGATCTTCGCCGCCATCCTGGCGGTCACCATCCTCTGCGGCAACGCCCTCGGCAAGCGCCTGCGCAAGCGCATCGGCGAGCGTGGCGGCATGCAGCTCGAGCTGGCCACGATGATCGTCTGCGTCGCCCTGGCGCTGACCGGCGTGGCGCGCTGAGCGCAATCACCCCGCCCACCGTCGCGCACGCTCCGCCTCGCCCCGCGACCGCAGCCCTGGCAGGCGGCTCTAGAGCCAGCCTTCCTTCCGGTACCACTCCGCCGCGCGCCGCGTCCCCTCGGCCCACTTCACCTGCGGCTGCCAGCCGAGCGCCGTGAAGGAGCTGGAGTCGCACACCCAGTGCGGCTGGCTGAGCTCGTTTACCTTGTCGCGGGTGAGCATCACCGCCTTGTTGGTCAGCCTGCCCAGCCCCTCGCTGCCCAGCGCCGCCGCGCGCAGGAGCCCCATGGGCACGGAGAAGCGCACCAGCGCCTTCCTGGCCAGCGCGGTCTCGATGGCCCCCAGCATGTCGCGCCACACGTAGACCTCGCCGTCGGAGAGGAAGTACGCGCTGCCGCTGGGCATGTCGTGCTCGATGGCGTGGATGCAGGCCTGCGCCGCGTCGCTGGCGTAGATGACGCTCATCGTGTTCAGCCCGTCGCCGAGGAAGGGCAGGAAGCGGCGCGAGACGCTCTGGAAGAAGGCGAAGGACTCGTTGTCGCGCGGGCCGTAGATCATCGGCGGGCGCAGCACCACCACCGGCAGGCGATCGCGGGCCTCGAGGACCAGCTTCTCGGCGGCCAGCTTGGAGCGGCCGTAGTGGGTGACCGGGCGCGGGTCCATGTCCCCGGGCACCGGCTTGCCGTCCAGGCTCGGGCCGATGGCCGCCAGGCTGGAGACGAAGACGAAGCGCTTCAGCCCGGGCGCGCTCTCCTGCGCCGCCTCGAGCACGTTGCGCGTCCCCTCGGTGTTGATGGCGAAGAACTCCGCCTCGTTGCGAGCCTTGACCAGCCCCGCCGAGTGCACCACCGCGTCCACGCCGCGCGCCGCCGCCAGCACGCTGTCCTTGTCCTCGATGGCGCCCAGCGCCAGCTCCACCCGGGGCAAGCTCTCCAGGAACTTCTTGTTGGAGCTCTTGCGCACCAGGGCCACCACGTCGTGGCCCTGCTCGGCGAGCCGCTCGGCCACGTGCGAGCCGAGGAAGCCGCTGGCGCCGGTGACGAGAACACGCATCGGGGTTGCCTCTCAGGAAGGAGCGATCTCGCGCTCGTAGACGCGGTACTTCTTGTAGACGCGCCCGCCCATGAGCTTGATGCCCACGTTGATCGGCGCGTTGTCCTCGAGCGTCCATGAGAGCTCGCTGCGCGTCATCCCCAGCAGATGCGCGGAGTGGTTCATCTGCACGTAGAGGTACGCGGACAGGCCCGCGTAGCGGCGCACGTGGCGCCACTTCTTGCGGATGCCGAGGATGACCAGACGCCCACTCCTCGGCCCGCGCACGCGCAGGCGCCAGAGCAGCTTGACGACGCCGAGCGGGAAGAGCGACCCGTCGAGGTCGGCCACCATCTCGTTGATGTTCGGCAGGCCGAAGGCCACCGCCGCCGGCTCCTCGTCGATGCAGGTGATCCGGGTGATCTCCGGCATGAGGATGAGCTTCATGTCCTTGGCCATCTTGGCCAGCTCGTTCTCGGTGAGCGGGACGAACCCCCAGTTGTCGCTCCAGGCGTCGTTGAAGATGTCCATCAGGATGCCGACGTCCTCGCGCATCCGCCCGGGGTCGACGGTGCGCGTGGTGACCTCCGGCAGGGCGGCGATCTCGTCGTGTGCCTTCTGCGCGCGGGGCGGCACCGAGCCCACGTCGTAGGACCAGGCGAAGAAGTCCTTGAGCTTGCTGAAGCCGGCCTGCTCGATGAGCTTGCCCTGGTAGGGCCAGTGGTGCCCCATGAGCACCATCGGCGGCGTATCGAAGCCCTCGATGAGGCAGCCGAGCTCCTCGTTGATCGACAGGTTGAACGGCCCGCGCAGCCGCTTCATGCCCCGCGCCGCCGTCCACTTGCTGGCCTCGGCGAGGAGCGCCTCGGCCACCGCCGGGTCGTCGATGGTGTCCAGGAAGCCGAAGAACCCGGCGTCGTCCTTGTGGCGCTCCAGGTGCCCGCGATCGATCTGCGCGGTGATGCGCCCGACCCGCTTGCCGCCCTGGTAGGCGACGAAGGCCGTGCCCTCGGCGTGCTCGAAGAAGGGGTTCTTCTTGTGGTCGAGCCGCTCCTCGATATCCATGTCCAGCGGCCGGACCCAGTTCGGATCGCCCTGGTAGATCTCCTTGGCCACCAGCAAGAAGTCCTTGAGCGCCTTCTTGTCGCCCTGCGCGACCTCGCGGACATCGACGGTCATCGGGGCAGAGCCGTAGTCCCCGACGATCGCGGCGGCAAGGGTTGCAGCGCTACCGCCGCGTCCTTGCCGCCGCTTGTCCCAGCGGTCCTCTGGCCGGAGGGGGTCGGAGGGGTCGGAGCCGTTCGGAGCCGTTCGGAGGCCGCTCGGGATCAGGCGTCGGTGATCTTGCTCGACCAGCCCCAGCAGTCCCAGTAGTCCCAGGCCGGCCAGGTGGCGTCGATCCAGTCGCAGACGGGCTCCGGGAGAGTCAGCCGCTGGCAGGCGTTCTTGCAGGTGCTGTCCGTCTCGGTGGCCACGCAGCTGTCCTTGGCTGCCTGGAGGGCGGCGTCGGTGGCGGCCTGCATCCCGGCCGCCCCCTCGGTGTACGAGTAGCCGTACCCCCAGTAGACGAGCATGGTGGTCCACCTGGGGTTGGTGCACTTCGCCGGCTCCGGCGGCTGCGGCGGGTCCCCTCCGCCCGAGCTGCCCCCGCAGGCGTCCGGGTTCTGCTCGCAGGGGTCGGGCGGGTCCGGCGGGTTGCAGAGCCAGGGGTTCATCCAGCACGGGTCGGGATCCGGGTCCGGCCAGCAGCTGTCGGGGTCGAGCTCGCACGGGTCGGGCGGGTCGCCGGGATCCTCGGTGTAGACGCAGATCACCTCGTCGCCGTGCTCGTCGATGTAGGACTCCGCGCCGCCGCTGCAGCCGTCGTCGAGCTGCGCCTTGCCGGGCGCCGCCACGCGGTCGGCCTGCGGATCGCCGCTCGACCCGCAGGCCACTGCGCCGCCGACGACGATGGCCAGCGCGCCGAGGGCGAGCGTGGTGGCTGTCTTGTCGAACACTGTCTTCATCTCTTTCGTTCCTTCGTTCCGTCGTTGCCAATCCGGTCTGCACATCGAGCTCGGCCAACGCGTGCCCGCGTCCGCGCTCGAGGCCGTCGCGGGCGCGCGGCGGCGACGAGCTCGCGCAGGTGCGGTCCACGGCGAAGGCCTCGCGCCACGCGCCAGCGACGCCTGCTCCTCGCCGGCGCGCCTCCAGCAATCGGCGACCGCCACGCGCGCGCCCCAGTGCGCGGCCGCGCCGCCGCGTAGCGCCGCAGCGCCGCGCCGGCGTCCGCGCACCGCCCCGCACCGGCGCGCACCAGCGCCTGCCGCTCGAAGATCCCGGCGCGCGGCAGCAGGCGCGCGGCCAGCGCGTGGCGCGCCTCCCATCGCGGAGACCCGACCGCCGCCGCGCTCGCCAGCGGCCGCTGGCCACGAACGATCGAGGCGCAGCGCGCGACCGCGAGCGCCGCGGCCCCGCCAGCCACGCCGCGGCGCGCCCGCGCGCAAGGCGTGCGCTGCCTGCGCGTGCGCCGCGTGCGCGTGCGCTGCCTCATCGTCCGCCGGCGCCTGGCACGCGCCGCGCGACGGCGACGCGCCGACGCCGATGACCAGCGCGGCCAGCGCCACCACCTCCACGCGGAACACCACCGGGTCGAAGACGGCGCTCACCGCCATGGCCAGCAGCGCCGCCGCCGCCGCCGCGCGCCCACCCGGGTCGCCGCCCCCTCGCAGCGCCGCGCGGCAGCGCCGCCGCCACGGCCACGACGAGCGCCACCATCAGCGCCACACCGACGAGCCCTTGCTCCACCAGGATGCGCAGCGGCTCGGAGTTCGGCGTGCTCGCGCCGGTGAAGCGCGGCAGGTGATCGCCGACCCGGTGCGCATGCGCCGACGACACGCGCTCCCACGCCCCGGCGCCCGACCCCACCAGCCACCCGCGCGGGCTCCCCTCGAGCGCGGCGATCCCCAGCCGATGCTGGACGATGCGCGCCAGCCCCGATCCCCGATCGTGCTCGAAGACGCGCGCCGCAGCCCGGCCGACCGACGTGGCGAAGCGCACCCCCGGCCAGGGCGCCAGGCCGAGCGCGACGCCCGCGCCGAGCGCCGCAAGCACCGCCGACGCCCGTCGTGTCGCACCCGCACCTGTGCCTGTGTCCGTGTCCGTGTCCGTGCGAGTGTCCGTGCCCGCGCGCAGCCAGCCGACCGCGAGGACGCCCCGCCACCACCATGGCCAGGAACGCACTGCGACACCGCGTGACCACCAGCACGGTCACACCCAGCGCCAGCAGCACCAGCATCGCCAGCGGCGACGCGCTCGCGCCGCCGCCCACGCAACGCAGCACCGGCGACGATGGGCAACCCGATGGCGAGCAGCGCGGCCAGCTGGTTGCGGTTGCCGACGGTGCTCTCCGGTCGCCGCGCGTGGGCCCAGGGCAGCTGCACGCCGCACAGCTCGAGCAGCGCGCACAGCACCGTCCTGCCCACCACCACCGCGGCCGCGGCCTCGACCACGTCCCAGCGACCCGCGAGCGCGCCACGCGCGCCCCGCACCGCCAGCGCCAGCGCCGTGAGCGTGGCGATGACCGGGATGGCCTCGGCCGCATCCTGACCGGCGATGGCCGCGGACAACCCGGCGCTGGCCGCGAGGGCGGCGAGCGTCGACTCGATGGCCGTCACGCCGCGCGCGGCGCGCGCCCATCCGGAAGAGCACCAGCGCCAGCGCGGCGAACGCCGTCAGCTTGAGCGCCGACTGCAGCCCGGGATCGATCCCGGGCAGGGGCACGATGGCCAGCGCCGGCACCGCCGCCAGCGCGACGCCCGCGTGGCGCAGCGCGCCGCCGCGCTGCAGCGGGCCGCGGATGGAAGGAGTGGAGCGACAAGAACAATCGAGGTCGTGCATGCTCGAGTCGCCGTCCACGCCAGCCACGCCGAGCACGCCGCGTACCGCCGCCCATCCCTCCCCTTGTCGGGCGAAAGGACGCGCCGGCCGCGCGCGCTGCGGCGTCCGGCGCCGCGCGGCACCCCCTCGCTGCGGCGTCCGCTGTCGCGGCGACCGCGGGTGCATTGCGCCACGTCTGCCGCGACGGATCGGCCGCGGCCGACGGCAGGAGCGATGCGGGTCGGAACGCCTGGATCCCCGCTCCGCGGAGTGCAATACAGGGCCAACCCATGCTCCCGCGCCCGTCCGCCTTCCGCACCCACGAGCCGTCCCCCGGCTCGCCTCGAGGAGGCCGCGCGTGACCTCGCTCTCCGCACCGACCGCCCATCCCTCGATGGTCCTCGCCGCCTGGGTCGAGCCCCTGGTGCGCGGCCGCCGCGTGGCCGTCTTCGGCGAGGCCTCCGCCGGCCTGGCCGAGCGCCTCGCCGACCGCGGCGCGCGCCAGGTGCACGCCTGGGATCGCGACAGCGCGCGCGTCGCCGAGGCCGTGGCCCGCAGCGGCGGCGCCCGCGGCCCGGTCATCCACGCCCTGCACGCCGGCGATCTCGGCGTGCGTGCGGGCGCCTTCGACGTGGTCGTCGTGGGTGACCTCTCCCTCTTCTCCGCGCCGGACGAGATCGTCGCTCAGGCGCGCCGCCTCCTCGGCCCGAGCGGCGTCTGCGTCATCGCCTCGCCGAACCCGGAGGCCTCGCGCCAGCTGGTACCGACAGGGCAGCGCTCGGCCAGCGAGCCTCCGCCGCTCGGTTATTACGACCTCTACGACGTGGTCTGCGCCGACTTCTCGCAGGTGCGCATGGCCGGCCAGGCCCCGTTCGTCGGGTACACGGTGGCCGACTTCGCGCCGGACGGCGAGCCGGAGGTCAGCGTCGACACCTCGCTCCTCGAGACCTCGGAGGAGCCGGAGTGGTTCGTGGCCGTGGCGAGCGAGCGCGCCGTCACCCTCGATGCCTTCGCGGTCATCGAGGTCCCCTTCTCCGATCTCTACGAGCCGGCCACTCCCAGCGACCCCGTCACGCGGCGTGGCGACGCCTCGCGCCGCGCGGCGCCCGCCGCCATCCAGCCCGACCCGAGGATCAAGCTGCTCGAGGCGGCCCACCTCGCCGGCGAGGCCGAGGCGGCGCGCGCGCGCGCGAGAGCGAGGTGCGCATCGCCGCGCTCTCCACTCGCCTGGCCGAGCTGGAGGCCGAGCTCTCCGACCGCGAGGCGCGCCGGCGGAGCTGCAGGCCGAGCTCGCCGAGCGCGAGGCGCGTGTGCGCGAGCTGGCGGCCGAGCTCTCCGGCCGCGACACGCGTGCGCGAGCTGGACGCCGAGCTCTCCGGTCGCGACGCGCGCGTGCGCGAGCTGGAGGCCACCCTGGCCGGCGGCGGGCCAGGCCACCGGCGACGCGCGCGTGCGCGCCGATCGTCTGGCGCTCGAGGTCCAGGAGCTCGAGCTCGAGCTCGGCCGGCAGCGCGAGCGCGCCGATGCGCTGGAGTCCGTGCACACCAACACCGCACGCTCGGCCAGCGTGGCCGCGGCCTCCGCCGAGGGGCGCCTGGCCGAGCTCACCCGCGAAGCCGATCAGGACCGCAGCACCATCACCCTGCTCACCGCACAGCGCGACGACATCGCCGCGCGCGTGCACGAGCTGGAGCTGGCGCTCGACGAGACCGACCGCGCCCGCCTCGAGCTCGGCCAGCGCCTGGCCGCCGCCGAGGCACGGCACGCTCAGGCCCTCGACGATCGCGAGCGCGCCGCGGGCGAGTCGAGCCACGCCGACCTCACCGCCATGGAGGAGCGCCTCCGCGAGCGCGGCCAGGCCGTGGCCGCGCTGCAGCGCCAGCTCGCCGAGGCGGAGCGCATCGGCCGCGAGCTGGTCGCCGATCTCGAGGACCTGCGCCTCGCCAGCAACGGCGCCGCCGTGCGCCCGCCCCCGGCGCAGCGGCTGCCCGCGCTCGTCGCCCCTGCCGCCTCCCCCGGGGAGGGTGAGGCCGGCCTGCGCGAACGCCTCGATCTCCTCGGCCGGCGCGCCGCGGAGAGCGAGGCCAACTACGTGGCGGCCTCGTGGCGCGTCACCGAGCTCGAGCAGCGCCTCGCCGACGCGCAGCGCGGCGGCGAGGTGGACAGCGTCGACGCCGAGATCGAGCAGGCGCTCGTCGCCGCGCACAGCGAGATCGCCGCCCTGCGCCGTCTGGTGGGCGAGCCCGCCCCGCAAGGAGCGCTGGCCGCGGACGAGGGCGGCGCTGCCCGCGCCTCCACCGAGGATGCCGTCCTCCTCCACCAGGTGGCCGGCGAGCTGGCCGGGCGTTCCTGATCGTGACCTCGCCGGTGTCGCTGGCCGCGCGCCTCCGCGCGCTCCTCGCCCTCCTCTCGATCCTGGCGCTGGTGGCCTGCGGGGCCGCCTCCCCGGGCGGCCGCGGCGATCCGCTGGCCGCCCTGCGCGACGCCGCCGAGGGCTCGGACGATCCCGACGTGGTGGGCCGCTGGGTGCTCGGTGAGCTGCTCGTCCCCGGCGGCGACGCCGCGCGCGCCGTGCGCGCCCGCAAGCGCCTCGACACGCTCCCCGGCAAGGGCGCCTCCATGTACGGCGCCCTGGCGCGCGCCATCGACGACGAGGCCCACGGCCGCTTCCGCGACGCGGCGCGCGCGCCCCGCGAGGTGGTGGCCGCCGCGCGCGTCGACTCCCGCCCCGAGGCCGCGCTGGTGGCCTGGTTCTCCTCGAACCACCTGCTGCGCCTGCGCACCAGCGTGCAGGGCCTGTGGGAGGCGGCGCGCGACGTGGTGACGCGCACCATGGATCAGCCCGGCAACGTCGGCTGGCGCGCGCGCGGCGAGCTCGTCGAGTGGTGGAGCGTCGACGGCCTGCGCGCCGCGCCGGAGCTTCCGGAGGCCCAGCGCGAGAGCGTCCTCGACGCCTCGGCGCGCCGCTACGGCTGCGTGGAGAAGGCGCGCATCGCCGGCCCCTTCGGCCACGGCGCGCCCAGCGATCACCGCGGCAAGTACCAGGCGGAGCGCCCCGGCCCCTGGCCGCCGGCCTTCGATCGCGATCCGCGCCGCCTCCAGGCGCCGCGCCTGCTGACCGTCGACCGCCGCGGCTGCCAGCTGCGCTCCTCGGAGGGCGTGGAGGGCGGCGTCTTCTACGTGGAGACGTTCATCGACCTGCCGGCGGAGCGCGAGCTCATCGTCGCCGTGCAGGGCGCCTTCGCCATCTTCGTCGACGACCACGAGGTCCTCACCCGCGACACCGCGCAATGGGGCATCTGGCCGCGCTTCGGCGCGCGGATGCGCCTCGACGCCGGCCGCCACCGCATCCTGGCCCGCACCGGCGGCCCGGAGACCAGCATCCGCCTGATGGCGCCCAACGGCACCCCGCTGGCGGTGAAGACCTCCGACGATCCGGCCCCGCCCTACGCGCTGGCGCGCCCCACCCTGCTCCCCGACCCCAACCCGCTCGAGCCCTTCATGACCGCGCTCGGGGTCGCGCCCCAGCGCGGCGTCCCGCGCGCGCGTCGCACCGGCATCGAGGAGGACGACGAGCGCCCGCCGCCGCACGACGATCCGATCCAGCGCTACCTGGCGGCGTACGTCGCGCACATCGAGGGCCAGGAGGACGTCTCCGGCGTGCTCATCGAGCCGCTCATCAAGGACTCGGCGCGCGCCACGGGTCCGGCGCTGGCCGCGCAGGCCGTCTACCTCGAGAAGGACCCCATCTTCCCGCCCAACGACGCGCGCGACCTGGTGAAGGACGTGCGCTCGCGCGCCGCGCGCAAGGACGCCAAGCTCTGGTGGCCGCGCATCTGGCTGGTGCTCGACACCGCCGACAAGGCCGGCCTGGCCGAGGCCGCACCCGAGGTGCAGAAGCTGGCCGACGAGTTCCGCGAGGTGCCGGACATCATCAAGGGACTGGCCGCCATGTACGGCCGCCTCGGCTGGAAGGCCGAGCAGTCGCGCGCCATCATCGAGGCGGCGGCGCGCTTCCCCGACGACGACGAGACCCTGGCCGCGCTGCTCCGCCTCTACGACGAGCAGGGCAAGGTGGCCGAGGCCGACGCCGTGGCCGCGCGCCTGCGCAGGCTCGACCCGGACAGCGAGGTCGACTTCGAGCGCGCCGTGCAGCGCCGCGACTGGACGGGCGCCATCGCCGAGCTCGAGCGCCTCGGCAAGCGCCGCAAGGACAGGAAGGACATCGCCGCGCGGGTCATGGACCTGCTCACCCGCGCGGGCCGCTCCCAGAAGGAGCGCGAGGTGCTGGAGCTGGCCCTGAGGCGCGACCCGAGCAACGCCGGCGCGCGCCTGGCCCTGGCCGACGCACGCTTCGCCGGCGGCGAATCGGACGCGCTGCGCAAGGCGCTCATCGAGGCCATCCAGACCGGCGCGGAGACGGCGCAGCTGCGCGAGGCCATCGAGCTGCTCGAGGGCCAGAGCGAGCTGTCCGCGTTCCGCCTCGACGGCAAGCAGGTCATCGCCGAGTTCGAGGCCGCGACCGGAGCGAAGTCTGCTGACGCAGCTTCGACAGGAGCGAAGTCTGCTGACGCAGCTTCGACAGGAGCGAAGTCTCCGGACGGAGCTTCGACAGGAGCGAAGTCTCCGGATGGAGCTTCGAGCGAGAAGCTCTCCGGCCAGGCCTCGCGCGTCCTCGACTACTCGGCGATCTGGATCCACGAGGATGGCTCGGCGCGCATGCTCGAGCACGAGATCATCTGCCTGCAGTCGCGCGAGGCCATCCAGGAGCACGCCGAGCAGCAGATCCCGCGCGGCCTGGTGCTGCGCCTGCGCACCATCAAGAAGGACGGTCGCGTCTTCGAGCCCGAGGTCATCGAGCAGAAGGACACGCTGACCATGCCCCACCTCGAGGTCGGGGACTACATCGAGACCGAGAGCATCATGAGCCTGCGCGGCGACGGCGCCGGCGGGCGCGTCTTCCAGGGCCCACGCTGGTTCTTCCGCGAAGAGAAGATGGCCTACTGGCGGAGCGAGTTCATCAGCGTCTCCCCCAAGAACCGTCCCCTCACCGTGGAGACGGGCGGCACCGTCCCCGCGCCCCAGGTCACCGAGCGGGGCGCCCTGGTCACCCGCCGCTGGCGCGTCGACAAGAGCCCGGCCCTCCCCGAGGAGCCGGGCAGCGCGCCCATCCAGGAGTTCCTGCCCAACGTGCGCATCGGCTGGGGCATCACCCTGGACACCCTCATCGGTCGCATGATCGACGCCGCCGCCGACGAGACGCCGCGTGATCCGCGCCTGCTGCGGGTGGCGCGGGCCATCGCCGCCGGCACCGCGGTCAAGGGCCTGGCCCCGCCGCAGACCTCGGTCGACGAGCGCGCGCGCCGCGTCTACCGCTGGGTCCTGTCCAACGTCGAGCCGGGCCGCGAGACCGACGCGCGCCGGGTGGTCACCGGCAAGAGCGGCAACCGCGCCGAGGCTTTCCTCTATCTCTGTCGCCTGCTGGGCATCGACGCCGAGATCGGCATGGTGCGCGATCGCCTCACCGAGCCGCCGCGCGGGCAGCTGGCCGAGGCCGAGTCCTTCAGCGCGCTGGCCATCCGCGTCGCCGCCGAGGCCGGCCCGCGCTGGATGGTCCTGCGCGACAAGTTCGCGCCCTACGGGTACCTGCCCAGCTCGCTGCGCGGCCAGCCGGCCATCCGCCTCGTCCCCGGCGCCCCGCGCGAGACCACCGGCTCCGCTGGCTCGCGCGACGGCGTGAGCTACCGCGGCACGGTGGCGCTCGCCAGCGACGGCTCGGCGACGCTCGATCTCGAGCAGCAGTTCGAGGGCCGCTTCGCCATCGGCCTGCGCACCGCGCTGGAGACACTGCCCGAAGCGCGCCTCAAGGACACCATCGAGTCACGCCTCCTGCCGCAGGCCCTGCCGGGCGCGCGCCTCGCCAACCTGGAGGTCAAGAACCTGGCCGACCTCGACGCGCCGCTCATCCTGGCGATGAAGATCGAGCACACCACCTTCGCTCGCGCGCGCGGCAGCGAGCTGGCGCTCTCGCCGCCGTTCCAGATGAACCTGCTCAGCCTGGCCGCACTGCCCTCGCGCGAGACGCCGCTCTACCTGTCCGAGCAGCTCTCCAACCGCACCGTCGTCGACCTGCGCATCAAGCTGCCTGCTGGCGCACGGGTGACCACCGAGCTCGCGCCCTGGTCCGCGGACGACGACGGCCGCAAGGTGACGGTCAACGACCGCCTCGACAAGGGCGTGCTCGTCCTCGACCGCGTGGTCGACATCCCCGCCGGCCGCGTGCAGCCGGATCGGTATCCTGCCTTCCAGAGCTTCGCGCGCCGCGCCGACGCCGCGCTGCGCCGCGACGTGGTGGTCGTGCCCGCCGGCGGCGGCGGCGGCTGAACCGTCGCCGTGTACGGCGCGCAATCCGAGAGGTAAGCTTTCGGACAGTATGGTCTTGGTGGATCCGGCGCGGCGGAGCGGGGGTGAGGATCGGATCCGCATCCAGCAAACCCTCAAGCTCTCCCCGCTCTTCGAGCGCGTCTCGCGCGCCACGCGCGACGCGGCCATCGACGCCGCGCAGGTCGACGTGGTGCCGGGCGGCACCCTGCTCATCGAGCAGGGCTCCACGCCCCAAGCGCTGCTCGTCCTCGGTCGCCGCGGCCGCGCGCGCATCGAGCGCACCGCCGCCGACGGCCGCGTGGTGCCCCTCGGCTACCGGGGGCGCGGCGACGTGCTCGGCGAGTCGTGCCTCGGCCGCGCCAAGAAGCACAGCGAGAGCGCCATCACCATGGAGGAGACGGAGGTGGTGAGGATCCCGCTCTCCGCCGTCCACGAGTTCTTCGCCGAGGACCCGGCCATGGGGCCGGCGGTGCTCGGGCTGCTGCTCACGCGCCAGCGCGAGACGGAGGAGCGCATCGAGAGCATGCTCTTCCGCAACGTCGAGGCGCGCCTGTGCGAGTTCCTGCTCAAGGCCGCCGACCGCTGGGGCGTCCCCACCCCCAAGGGGACGCTCGTCTCGGCGCCCATCACCCACCTGGAGATCGCCCAGGCCATCGGCTCCACCCGCGAGACGGTGACCCTCACCCTGGGCACCCTGCGCCGCGCCGGCCTGCTCGACGTCGCCGGGCGGCGCCTCATCGTCGCCGACCGCGAGGCGCTGTCGATGCGCCAGTAGCGCGCGTCGCCCGCCGAGCCCGCGCGCCCCCTCGACGCCCCCGCCGCACACGCGTACAGAAGCGCGCGTGCCGCCCAACCACGCTGGCGTCTCCTCCTACAAGATCCGCCTCGAGGGCGTCCGATTCCGCGGCAAGCACGGCGTCTCGCGCGCCGAGCGCGACCTCCCGCAGGACTTCACGGTGACCCTCGAGGTCACCCTGCCGGCCTCGGTGCTCCCGCGCAGCGACACCCTGGCGCGCGTCTTCAACTACGACCGGCTGGCCAGCCTGGTCGTCGACGAGGGCACTCGCACCTCGTACAAGCTGCTCGAGACCCTGGCCGAGCGCCTCATCGCCCGCGTCCTCGCCGACACCCCGGCCGAGGCGGTCACCGTGCAGGTCAGGAAGTTCGGCCCGCCCACGTCGGTCTCGGTCGACGCCGTGGCCATCGAGCTGCGAGGTGGTCGCGAGTGAGAGCCCATCGCGCCCCCCGCGATCGCGACCCGAGTCGCGCGCCCCGCCCCGCCACCTGGTCACCATCCTTGACTCCCGCCCACCGGTGGGTAGAGTCCGCAGCCGTTCCGGGCCCGTAGCTCAGTTGGGAGAGCGCTAGAATCGCACTCTAGAGGTCGCTGGTTCGATCCCAGTCGGGTCCACTCGGTTCGTCTGTCTCGTCTGTCTCGCTTCCGCCTTCGTTCTTCCTTCTCACGCTGCACGCTTCACGCGGTCGTCATCGAGCCCGGGGCCGAACGCGTGGCTCGTCCTCGGCGGCGACCTCGGCCGCCGCCTCGGCGTCGCCCTCGGCCTCCGCGAGCGCCTCCTCCTCGGCCGCATCGACGTCGCCCACCCGCAGACCACCGGCGCTCGCCCCGGCGCGCGCGCGCTCGATGGCCGCCGCCAGCGCCGCCGCGTCGCGCGCGCCGATGAGCGCGGTCCGCTTCCGCTGGCCCTCCATCCAGCGCACCCGCACCCCCTCGCCGACCCCGGGCGGGATGTAGCGCCACGCGCCCGGGCCCTCCCACTTCGGCCCGAAGGGCAACCCCACGGCGCTGACGGGCCCGGTGGCCGCCACCAGCAACCCGATGAGCGCGATCACCGCCGCCTGCGCGCACATGAGCGCCGCGAACCAGCGCGCCACGTGCTTCTCGCGGAAGAACGCGTGCTCGCCGTCCATGAACTGCGCCTCGTAGCGATCGCTCACCGCCGCAGTATGGCGGTGCCGCGCCGGCCGGGATACCGCGCCGCCACCGACCGCCTCGTGGTGCTCAGCAGGCGCCGGGGAACGAGCACGAGAGCACGTACAGCCCGCCGACGCACATCTGTGCCGGGAACTTCTGCGGAGCGTCGCCGCTGTTTTCGAACGAGCACTCGAGCCGCAGATCGTCGCCCTCCTCGACCACCATCTTCTCCGTGTCGAACTGCTCCGGCACCGGGTCGGCCCAGTCCTCGGTCTCGTAGAGGGTCACGTCCGACGGCTGCTACCAGCTCCCACCCGCCCGCTCAACGCGGCGATCGTGCTTTACCCGGCGCGCTCCGGCGGGGTCCAAGGCCCCACCGAGGAGTGACCATGCCCACGCCCCGCAACCGATCCGTGCCCGCCCCCGCCCCTGGCCGCCTCTCGCTGGCGGCGCTTCTCGCCAGCGCGCTCGCCCTCGCGGCGTCGTCCACGGGCTGCGGTGACGACGCCGCCGACGACACGGCAGGCGCCGGCGCCTCGAGCAGCGGCGCCTCGGGCAGCGGCGCCTCCGGCAGCGGCGCCTCGAGCAGCGGCGGCGGCGGCGCCGGCGGCAGCGCGCCGTCGTGTCCCACCGACGTCGAGGCCGAGGCGGGCACCGCTATCACCGAGCTCGGCGCCGCGCGCGCCACCGCGGCCGGCGCGACCTGGGCCTGGAAGGGCATCCCCTTCGCCGCCCCGCCCGTCGGCGACCTGCGCTGGCAGCCGCCCGCGCCCGCGGCCTGCTTCGACGGCGTGCTCGAGGCCGCCGCCTTCGGCCCGGTGTGCCCCCAGTTCGAGGGCAACGGTGTGGGCGCCATCCTCGGCGACGAGGATTGCCTGACGCTCAACGTGTGGGCGCCCGCGGAGCCCGCCGAGGCTGCGCTGCCGGTGATGGTCTGGATCCACGGCGGCGGCCACGTGCAGGGCTCGGCCAGCGCCGCCGCCGCCGGAACCGACCTCTACGACGCGCAGCGCCTGGTGGAGCGCACGGGCGTGGTGGTGGTGACCCTCCAGTACCGCCTCGGCCCACTGGGCTGGCTGGCGCACCCCTCGCTCGCCGCCGAGAGCGAGGTCGGGACCACCGGCATGTACGGGCACCTCGACCAGGTCGCCGCGCTCGAGTGGGTGCAGCGCAACATCGCGGCCTTCGGCGGAGACGCATCGCGGGTCACCCTCTTCGGCGAGTCGGCGGGCGGCGTGAGCGTGTGCACCCTGCTCGCCTCGCCGCTCGCGGCCGGCCTCTTCTCCGGCGCCATCATGCAGAGCGGCGGCTGCGTCGCCATGCCGCTCGAGGACGCCGAGGACTTCGGCGGCGAGGTCTTCGACGACGCCGGCTGCGGCGATGCTGCCGAACCCGCGGCCTGCATGCGCGGCCTCTCCACCGCCGACGTGCTCTCCGCCAAGCCGGTGGTCATCGATGTCGCCGGCGCCCTGTCCGGCTACGGCGCGGTCATCGACGGCCACGCCGTCCTCGATCGCCCCCTGGACGTCATCGCCTCCGGCGCGCACAACGCGGTGCCCTTTCTGGTCGGCGCCAACTCGGACGAGACCAGCCGCTCCACGCCGCTGCCCCAGACGGCCACCGAGGCGCAGTACGAAGCGGCGGTGACGACGCTCCTCGGTGCCCTCGCCGCCCCGGCGCTCGAGCAGTACCCCGCGGCCGACTATGCCTCGCCCTGGGCGGCGTACGTGGCGCTCACCAGCGACGCGAAGTTCATCTGCAGCGCGCGCCGCGCCGCGCGCGCGGCACTCGAGGGTCAGACCGAGCCGGTGCGCCTCTATCACCTGAGCCACGGCGTCGAGGGCTCGCCGACGCTCGCGCCATTCGGTGCCTGGCACGGCGTCGACGTCCTCTACCTCTTCGACCACCTGGACATCGGCGGCTACACGCCGACCGCCGCCGAGTCCGCCGTGTCCGCCGCGATGATCGACCGCTGGGCGAGCTTCGCCGCCACCGGCGACCCCGACGCGTCCGGCGCCACCCCGGCCTGGCCCCTGTACGACCTCGACGACGCCTACCTCGGCTTCGACGACCCGGTGATCGCCGGCACCGGCATCCGCTCCGCGCAGTGCGACTTCTGGGATTCGCTGTCGCTCTGATTGCGCGGCGTGGGGACCGGCGGAGCCGGCCTTGGCCTCGGGACCGGCGAGCCCGCGCGCTCTTCGGGACCCGCCGAGCCGGGGCGTTGGCTTCGAGACGGCGCAGGGCTGGCGTCGGCCTCGCCTGTCCTCACCTGTCGTCGCAGACCGTCCCGTCGCCGCCGACCACGAGGGACCCATGAACCGGCACAACCACGGGGTTGCTGTCGTCAGCGACGCGTCGCGCCTGACCCCAGCGCGCCTCCCTCGACCCTCGCCAGGCTGGTCGCCCCGCTGCTCGCCGCGGTCTTCCTGCTCCGGCGCCGAGACCGCGCGCTGCTGCGCGGCCGTGCCTCCGCCCTGCCGCCTGGGAAGCACCTTGCCCGATCCGGTCGCGTGCACCGCTCCGAACGCGTCCTATCCTGCGCCGCCATGTCCCGCACCAACGCCGCGCGCCTGCGCTGGGCGGTCGAGGTCCTCGACCCGCGCCCCGGCGATCGCATCCTGGAGGTCGGCTGTGGCGTGGGCGCCGCCGTGGAGCTGGTGGCCGCGCATCTCCGGCGCGGCACAATCCTGGCGCTGGACCGTTCGCAGCCGATGGTCGCCCAGGCGCGCCGGCGCAACGCGGCGGCCATCGCCGACGGTCGCGTGCGCATCGAGGCCGTCGCCGTCGCCGTCGCTGACCTCGGCCGCGCCGCCTTCGACCGCATCTTCTCCTTCAACGTCGGGCTCTTCTGGCGCCACCCCGCGCCGGAGCTGCCCGCGCTGGTGCGCGCGCTGCGCCCCGCCGGCGTGCTGTACGTCTTCCACCAGGCACCCGTTCCCACGGACATGCGCTCGCCCATCGGCGCCCTGCGCGCCCAGCTGGCCTCGCTGGGCCTCGACGCCTGCGAGGTGCTTCGCGAGCGCCTCCACCCCGTGCCGGCGGTGTGCGTCGTGGCGCGCCGCTCCACCGCCCTCGACGAGCCCGCGCCGCGATGAGGGATGTCCCGCTGCTCCCCGCCTCGACCACGTCGCCCGAGCTGGGCGCGCTGCACGCCGACCCCGCGGCCTGGCTGCCGCACGCCGAGGACATCGCGCGCGCGCAGGGCCTGCCGGGCGAGGCGCGCGCCTTCCCCGACGGCAGCAACCTGGTCGCCGCCATCGGCGAGCGGCACGTGCTCAAGCTCTTCGCCCCGTTCCTGGCCCACCAGCACCGCAGCGAGCGCGCCGCGCTGGCCACCTCGCCGGCGCGCTCGACCTGGCCATTCCGGCGCTCGTCGCCGACGGCGAGCACCAGGGCTGGCCGTGGCTGATCATGACCCGGGTCGACGGCGAGCCGATGGAGGCCGTGTGGCCGGCGATCGACCACGCGCAGCGCGGCGCACTGATGCGCGACCTCGGCGCCCTGGTCGCGACCGTGCAGCGCGTGCCGGTCGGCCCGCTGGAGGCGCTCGACCCGCAGTGGCCGTCGTTCCTGGCGGCGCAGGCCACCGGGGCCCGCGCGCGTCACCCGCGGCTCGGCGCGCCGGCGCACCTGCTCGCCGAGCTCGACGCCTGGCTCGAACGCACCCGGGAGGCCGTCCCCCTCGACGCGGCGCCCGCCATCCTCACCGGCGAGTACACGCCGGGCAACGTGCTCCTCGCGCGCCGCGCTGATCGCTGGGCACTCGCCGGCCTCATCGACTTCGGCGACGTGATGACCGGCTTCACCGAGTACGACCTCCTCGGCCCGGCGACCTTCTCCTGCGCCGGCGATGCCGACCTCCTGCGTGCCTTCCTGCAGGGCTGGGGCCTGACGCGCGCCGCCTCGGCCGGCTTCCGTACGCGCGCCATGCGCATGCTCCTCCTGCACCGCTACGCCAACCTCGACGGGCAGGTGCGCATCGATGGCTGGCGCCAGCGCGCGCGCTCCATCGACGAGCTCGCCGAGCTGCTCTGGCCGAGTGCCGCCCTTCGGTGAGCGGCTACCCGCCCTCAGCCCTGCTCACGCCACTTGGCGCGCACCCGCCGCAGGTAGATGGCCATGGCCATCCCGACGGCCAGCGAGCCGGCAGCCAGCGCCAGATCACCCGGCAAGTCGCTGCGCGAATAGATGACCGCGGCGCGAACGGCGAAGATCACCGCCAGGGCGATGGCCGAGACCATGAGGATCTGGTGAACCTGACGGAGCCGCATCACGTCCTCGCTGAGGTGGGCGCGTTGCCTTTAGCACGCCCCGCGGCCGCGCGGCATCAGCGCCCCTCGTGGATCTTCAGCCCCGGGATGTCCTTGATCGGCGACACGTCCTTGATCGCCGACCCCTCGATGTAAACGTTCTTCAGCTCGCGCAGCTCGCGCAGCGGGCCGAGGTCGGAGACGCGCGTGCGCTTGAGGTTCAGCACCTTGAGCTTCTTCAGCTTGGCGAGCGGCGAGATGTCGCTGACCTCGGTCTCGTCCAGGGCCAGCTCGGTGAGCAGGGTCAGGTTGGCGAGCGGCGCGATGTCGCTCACCGGCGTGCGCCCGAGGTCGAGGCGGTCGAGCTTGGTCAGCCCGGCCAGCGGCTTCAGGTCCTTGACGTGGGTGATCGAGGCACGCAGCGACTCGAGCTGGGTGAGCCCGGCCAGCGGCCGCAGGTCCTCGAGCTTGCCCGGCGCCAGGAACAGCTCCTTGAGGCCAGTCATCTCCGGCAGCAGGCACGCGTCGAGGGCGTCGTTCTGCTTGGCCTCGGAGAGGTTGAGGGAGCGCACCTTCTTCAGGTCGGCGCGCTGGATGTCGCCCTCCGGCTTCTGCAGCTTCAGCCGCACCGCCGCCTCCAGCGCCGGATCCCCGAAGGTGATCTTGTTCTCCTTGCTGCACACCACCTCCTTCGCAGGCGCGCTCGGCGCAGCCGACGTGGTCGTGGTCGTGGTCGTGGTAGTGGTCGTGGTCGTGGTCGATCCGGCGGGCGCCGTGGCCAGCGGCTTCCCGCTCGCCGCCCCTGCGTCGCCCACACCGGCGCCGGGCTCATCACATCCCGCGAGCGCTCCCATCGCCGCGCAAACCCCCCACGTCGCCCACCCGCGCATCGACCGGCTTTGTCCCCGCATGGCGCGGGATACTATCTCGCCCACGTTGCTGACGGGTTGGCTGGAGCGTTTCGCCGCGTGGGCCGAGCACGCGCTCGGCATCGCGCCGGATCTGGCGAGCCGCCTGCTCCTGTCGCTGATCGTCGTCGTCGTCTACGTGGTGGTGCGCCGCGGCGCCATCCGCCTGGTGGTGCGCCGCCTCGGCGACCCCACCAGCCGCTACCAGCTCGGCAAGGTCGTCAACTACGGCTTCGGCGTCCTGGCCCTGGCCCTGCTGGGCCGCATCTGGATCCAGGGCGTCAGCGGCATCGCCACCTACCTCGGTCTGCTCTCCGCGGGCATCGCCTTCGCGCTGCAGGACCCGCTCATGAATCTTGCCGGCTGGCTCTTCCTGGTGGTGCGCCGTCCCTTCGAGGTCGGCGACCGCATCCAGATCGGGCCGCACTCCGGCGACGTGGTCGACATCCGCCTCTTCCAGTTCGTCATCCTGGAGATCGGCAACTGGGTGCAGGGCGATCAGAGCACCGGCCGCATCATCTACTTGCCCAACGGCTGGGTCTTCAAGCACCCGCAGGCCAGCTACAACAAGGGCTTCGGCTACATCTGGAACGAGATCGCCGTCACCGTCACCTTCGAGAGCGACTGGCGCCGCGCCAAGGACGTCCTCACCCAGGCGATCAACGAGCACGCAGAGCACCTGACCAGCGACGCCGCCGCGCACATCGCCGAGGCCGCGCATCGCTATCACATCAAGTTTTCCAAGCTGACGCCGGTGGTGTGGACCAACGTCGTCGACAGCGGAGTGCGCCTGACCATGCGCTACCTGTGCAAGCCGCGCGAGCGCCGCGCCTCGGAGCACGAGATCTGGGAGGCAGTGCTGGACGCCTTCTCCGGCCTGCCCAACGTGGACTTCGCCTACCCCACCACGCGCCGCTTCGACAACTCCTACGAGGGCAAGTCGGCGGCGCGCTCGCGCGACAGCCGGGTCGGCTTCGAGGGCGTGCATCCGGGCGAGGCCGGCGCGCCGACCGCAGCGGCAAGCGAGGACCGCGGCGAGGGCGAGAGCGGCCCGGTCCCCACCACCGGCAAGCCGGGGGACGCGCCGCGAGCGCTGCGCCGCGCTTGGCGCGACCGGCCCGGTTGAATCGAAGCGCTACCCGCTGAAGAGCTGCCAGAATCCAGACCCTTGTTCCCCCGCCTTGAAAGGCGGGGCACGACAAGTTGGAGCGGTACCGGGTCCCTCGATCACCAGAAGCCCGCCCTGACGGGCGGGCTTGACGTTTGCGTAGAGCTACCAGGCTTCTGGCTTCGGTCGAGCGGTGGCGCGCGCGCTGAGCGGTGACGTGCAGCAACTATGAGGTCCGCGTCCCCTCCGGCGCCCGAGGGCCCAGCCGCCGCGCGTCCACCCCGAGCCCGCCCGAAGGGCGGGCTTCGAGTGTTCGAGAGACTCCAGGGCGGGTCCAACCAGTCGTGCCCCGCCTTTTCAAGGCGGGGGAAATTGGATGGTGCCACCTTCCAGCACTCCAGGTTGCCGAGGTCTTTGCCCGCCCGGCCGCGCGCTTGTTGCGAATCAGCGCCTCGATCTTCGGATGATGCGCCCGGGCATCTCGCCGCGGCTGTAGGTCGGCACCGGCCGGCCCATGAAGCTCCACAGCTCCCGCGTCAACGTCGCCACCAGCGCCAGCCGCTCGTCGACGGTGCTCTCGTCGCGCGCATCGAAGGCGCCTTCGTCCTGCAGCGCCACGGCACGGATCGGCCAGCTCGCGCGACGCGCTCTCCGCTCCTCGAACGTGCTCACGGCAGAATGGTAGCACCGGGGAGGACGCGCGCGTGCCTCGGGGGGCCTCGCGGACGCCGCGCTCAACGCTTGGGCTCCTCCGGCCAGGTGGTCTCGGTCGGCGGGAACGTCGGCCGCGCCAGCAGGAACCCCTGACCGTAGTGCACGCCGGCGTCGCGCACGGCGAACAGCTCCTCGGGGGTCTCGATGCCTTCGGCGACCACCGCCGCCCCCAGGTCCTCGCAGAGCAGCACCATGGAGGAGACCAGCCGGTAGAGTCGACTGGACCGCGTGAGCCCGGCGATGAGCTCGCGGTCGAGCTTGACCACCTTCGGCGACAGATCGGCGATGTACTTGAGGTTGGAGTACCCGGCGCCGAGATCGTCGACCACCAGGTAGATCCCCTTGCCGCGGATCTCGCGCAGGATGCTCTGGCAGAGGCGGAAGTGGCTGAGCGGCACGCTCTCCGTGATCTCCAGGTACACGTCCTCGGAGTGGCGGAAGATCGGATCGTCGGGCTGCACCAGCCAGTGCTCGTCGAGCTCGCTGGGGTGGATGTTGAGGAAGAGGGGGTGGTTCGGGCAGGCCGCGATGGCCAGCTCCCGGATGGTGCGCCCCAGCTCGCCGCAGCACTTGCTCTCCACAGCCGCCGCGAACATGTCGAGCGGCGACGCGAAGTCGGCCGTCGTCGGCCGCACCAGCGCCTCGAACGCAAAGGTAGCCTTGGTCCTCAGGTCGACCAGCGGCTGCAGCACCACCCGCATCTCGCGCTTGGCGATGGCGCGCAGGATGGGCGAGGCGCCCGAGGGCAAGGTGTTGCCCCGGAGCCGGTCGGGAGCCTTCGTGCTCATGCTGTCGATCGGTCCCCTCGCTCGCGGCGCGCCCGGGTGGACGCGCGCGTGTCCAGCCGCCCAGGCTAGGCGCCCGCCAGGCAGCCGCGCAAGCGGCGTTGCTCGGTCACGCTACTCACCCGCGAGTGGCCGCGTGCGCGTCTCGCTCTCGGGCGGCGCCGGCGAGGGCGGCGCAGGTTCTGCGCTGTCCTCCGCCTTTGGCGGACGGGGCGTCCCGGCCGGCACGAGCTTGCGGTTCTCGAAGGAGAAGAGCTTCTGCTTCTCGTACTTCCAGGACTTCTTCTCGTTCCACTTCGGATTCATGTCCTGCACCCAGTACACGTCGCCGGACACGATGGCGTCGTCAGGGTTGCCGGTGCGCTCCGGCAGTCGGTACATGTACTCCTTCATCGCATCCCGGTACGCGCTGTTCGCCGGAAGGTGCATGCGATTGTAGTAGTCGCACCAGATCTGGTTGTATCCGAAGCTCTTGGCATCGGCGATGTCGAACATCGGCTCTTGCCGCGTGAACGGGTCGACGTGGCGACCGTCGAGGGTCACCGCGTCGACGACGATCGTGCCGTCGTCGATGACCGGGCCGGGCGAGAACATGAACCAGCCCTGCAGGAAGCGGAGCTTGTGGGCGAAGGTCCGGAGCGGCTCCGGCTGCTTGACCTTGATGCGATCGCGCACCACCCAGAGCTCGACCATGGCCTGGTTCACGGCGCCGGCGAACATGGCCACCGCGGCCAGCTCGCGCAGCACCGTGGTCGCCTGACGGAACCGCCGCCGCGCCGGCGCCAGCGGCTTCTCCAGCGCAGGCACCACCTGTCGCGCGCCCTCGGGCAGCGCCGTGCTGGCGCCGAAGAAGCGGCTGACGTGGCGGTGCGCCACGGCGCCGATGATCGCGTCGCCGAGGTGCCGCGGGCCGGGCAGGCGCAGCAGCCAGGCCACCGCCGGACCGAGCGGCAGCGCGGCCAGGATGTCCGCCGCCGCCAGCGCGCGCGTCCGCACCGCGCCGCCCGGGGCCTCGACGCGGATGACGCCGGCGACGTTTTCTTCGCCGCGGAAGGTGAGCAGCCGCCAGCGGTCGAGTCGCGCCAGCAGGCGGCACAGCCAGAGCGCGGCCCCGGAGCGCCGATCGTGGACCACCACGCGCGCGCGCTGCGCCCGGCGCATGGTTCGGTTGGCCACCTCCCAGTCATCGGTGGTGAAGGCCAGCGTGGACAGCACACAGCACGCCCAGGCGAAGGGGCCGAGCACCATGGACACGCCGAAGCCCAGGTGCAGGGCGTTGATCATGGCGATGCCCAGCCGGCGCGCCCAGGCGCGGCCGATGGGCGTGAGCAAGCACACCGGGATGGCCGCCTCGAAGCCCAGCGTCATCTTGGTCATCGCGAAGATGGCCCAGTTCGGCAGGTACTCGCGGGTGTGCCCGACGATCGGGGTCACCATGCGGTCGACGTAAAGGACGTAGTGCACCGCGGTGCCGTTCTTCCAGAGCGGCCCCCACTTGTGCAGGACGTTGAAGTAGTAGATGGCCGACAGCTGCACGAGGAAGATCAGCCCGAGGATGGTCACGTGCGGGGCGAGCTTCGACGCCGGCACCAGGTCGTCGCGCTCGTTGAGCTCGGCGTCGGTGCGCTCGCGCTTGCGGCGCATGCTCTCCAGCAGCGCGTCGACGGAGAAGCGGTCGCCCATGGGCAGGAAGACCGTCCACAGGAGCAGCAGGTTGTAGACGACGTACCCGCCGTTTTCGATGAGCAGGACGCGCCCGTCCATGCTGGTCACGAAGAACAGCGACAGGACCTGGGCGATCTTCGTCTTGAAGCCGAAGAGCACGCACAGAAACGTGCACAGCATCACCGCCCAGAGCACCCACAGCTCACCGGGCGTGGAGAACGAGTTCAGGAAGGAGAACGCCCCCGAGGCCTGCGGCCGCCACAGGTTGATGTGGTTCGGCAGCACTCCCTCGGTGGAGTACATGTCCGTCCAGTCCCAGGTGCGCCGGATGAGGTCGGTGACCAGCAGGAATCCGAGCAGGATCCGGGAAAATCCCAGCGTCCGCCGGTCGAACGTCAGGTAGACGTCGCGGATGATGTCGTAGAAGCTCGGCGTCCGGAGCGGCGGCTCGGCGGGTGGACCCGCAGCTGCACCCGCGGCTGCCGGCTCGACCGCAGCACCGGCCCCGTCATCCGCCTCGTCGGCACCCGCCTCGTCGGCGTCGTCGTCTTTTTCGGTGTCGTCGGACGAGGCGACCATCGCTCGGTCGGGTCAGTGGAAGGGTCGAAGGACTCCCCATCCTTACCGCGTTTGCGCCCGCAACGCACCCGGCTCGATGCTAGCTTCCCGCCGATGCCCGACGCCACCGAGCGCAAGGTGCTGGCCGCCAGCGCGTTCATCGCGGCGCTCATGCTCTTCCCGCTCGGGGGCCGCATCACCCAGGCCAAGCAGCTGCTGGAGCGCGTCTCGGCGATCTCCGCGCTGGCGCTCGCCGCAATCCTCTTCGCCTACCACCTCTGGGCCTCGCGGCGCGAGGCCGAGGCAGAGGCCGCGGCGCCTCCCGCCGCGCAGGCCGTCGCACCGCCGGCCGCCGAGGCCACTCAGCCCGCGGACGTTCCGGCGCCGAGCTCCGCGGACGCGGCTGCGCCGAGCTCGAACGGCTCGCGGCCGTAGCGCTTGCGCAGCCGCGTGACGGCGCTCTGCACCGCGCGGATGCCGAGGATGCGCCGCTCCAGCCGCTTCTTGCCCGGGATGTCGAGCAGGATGATCCCGACCAGGATGGTCAGCAGCCCCTGCCCCGGCACCCCCGGCACCGAGAGCACGATGCCGACCACGACCAGGACGGCACCGGCCACGTTCCTGCCGACGACGCCGGCCATGCGCACCCAGCGCGGCCGCCCGTCGAGCGGCATGCGGGGCCCGTCGCCGGCGAATAGTCGCGCGGCAACCGCACCAGGACCACCCCGACCAGGAGCAGGCTGAGCACGAAGCCGACCACGCCCAGACAGCCGCCGAGGATCCAGGTCTGCGCCGTCACCCGCAGTTCCTAACGCGCACGGCCACGGACGCCATCCCTCGGGTGCGCGGTGGGGTCGATTTCAGCCGCTCCCGGTCCTCCTCCGTCGTCTGCCCCGAGCCAGCGCCGCCCGGCGCGCACGGAAGCGCGAATGCTCAGGGGACGAGGACCGTACCCACCGACCCCGGCGCCGCCGCCTCGCGGGCCAGGTCGCCCTGGCGCACGCGCCCGACGATGTGGATGCGCGCCACGCCCGTGCCCAGGGCGGCGAACGACTCCTCGAGCTTGGGGATCATTCCCCGGGTCACTGCGCCGGAGGCGATGAGCGCCTTGCCCTCGGCCACCGTCAGCCGCGCGATGCGCGAGGCCGGGTCGTTCACGTCGCGCAGCACGCCGGCCACGTCGCTCACCAGGTAGAGGCCGTCGGCGCCGAGCTCGGC
>JBBJMR010000312.1:0-10179 GCA_037720395.1 Polyangiaceae bacterium | reverse complement strand
TCGAAGCCGAAGGCCTTGGCCGGCTGGAACGAGGGGCGCGGCGCGCGCGGGCCCTTGAGGATGGCCTCCGCCTCCTCCTGCGCCGCCTTCTCCAGCTCGGTGGCCGCCGCGGCGCCGCCGGTCTTGTCCTTGCGATCGATGAAGAGCTGCTCCGAGCCCTCCTCGAGCGACACCATGCGCTCCTCGAAGTCGAAGACCAGGCGCACCGGCCTGGAGGTGGCGTTGGCGTGCGCGTAGGCCACGCGGATGGCGCTGGCGATCATCACCGCGCTGCGCTTCATGCGCGCGCCGCTGGTGGCGCCCATGCCCAGGATGGCCGCCCCCGAGAGGAGCGCCACCACCGCCACCGTGATCAGGACCTCGACCAGCGTCACGCCGCGCGCCCCGCCGGCGCGGGCAGCGCTGCGCCGCGAGTCGGCGCGATCGGCGGGGGTACGGCTGGAGCTCATGGTGCTGCGCCTGCCGGCGACTACTGCATCAGCTTCTTGACGTCGGAGTCCTTCATGGCGTCGTGAACGTCGTCGGCGGTGTTGTCCTGCTTGTCGTTTCCGGCCGAGGTGACCTTGATGTCCCCGCCCTCGGCGCAGACGATCTTGTAGGGCTTGCCCCACGGGTCGTCGGTCTTGGAGCCGTCGAGCATCTTGGCCGCCACCAGGTCGGCGATGGTCGGGCACCCCTCGGCGCCGCCCATGTTGATGTGCAGCTCGGCTGCCTTCTTGATGGTCCCGGCGCCGATGATGGCGTTCTTGATGCGCGCCTCCTTGAGCCGCGGGAAGACCATGATCGTCGCGCCGCCGGCGATGACCGCCATGATGGCCACGACGATGAGGACCTCCACCAGGGTGACGCCGCGGGTGAGCGCCGCGCGCGCGGCCCGGCCCGACAGCACCCGCTCCACGCGCCGGTGCTCCACCACAGCTTCTTCTTGTTCCATCTGCATCTCGCTGGTCATGATCTCACTCCACCCGGTCGAGGCCGCCGATCTGTCGGTCCGGCCCGTCACTCTGTAGGTCGTATCCCCGGTCGTCGAAGCGGCCGGGGCAGGTCAGCCGCAGCGGTCGCCCCCAGGCGTCCACCGGCTTCGTCTCGGGGGAAAGGTAACCCTCGGGGGCCAGCACCTCCAACGAGGGCGGGCACCTGCGCTCGTGATCGGCGCGGTAGGCGTCCACGGCGTTGCGCACCACGGACAGCGTGGCGCGCGTGGAGCGGATGCCGGTGAGCCGGTGCTCGCGGGCGCCGAGGAGGAGCATCAAGAGGAGCATGAGCGCGCCGGCCACGAAGGGCCGCGCCCTGATCATGCCTCGGCGAGCGAAGAGATTCCCGCCCCGCTCCCAGGGGAAGAAGATCTGGCTGGCGCGTCGGCGTCGCATGGTTCAACCGGCGAAGCTGCTCATCTGGATGAGCGGCATGAGGATGGAGATGGCGATGAAGCCCACCGCGCCGCCCATGACCACGATCATGAGCGGCTCCAGCAGGCTGGTCAGCACCTGCACGCGCGTCTCCACCGAGGCGTCGTAGGCGTCGGCGACGCTCTCCAGCATCGACTCCAGCTGCCCGGAGCGCTCGCCGATGGCGATCATGTGGGTGACGATGGGCGGGAAGTGCCCGCTGCGCTTGAGCGGCTCGGCGATGCTCTGGCCCTCGCGGATGGAGCTGATGGCCTCGACGACCACCTTCTCCAGCACCGCGTTGCCGAGGACGTTCTTCACGATGTCCATGGCGCCGAGCAGGGCCACGCCCGACGCCAGCAGGGTGGCCAGGGTGCGCGCGAAGCGGGCGATGCTCAGCATCAGCATCAGCTTGCCGAAGACGGGCACGCGCAAGGTGAAGCCGTCCCACTTCATCCTGCCCGCCGGCGTACGCACCCAGCGCCGGAAGCCCCAGATGCCGCCCGCCAGCAGGAGCAGGAACAGCCACCAGTAGCTGGCGGCGATGTTGGAGGTGCCGATGAGCAGCGCCGTGTACCAGGGCAGGGCCTGGTCCATGCTGGCGAAGATGGTGGTCACGTTGGGGACCACGGCCACCATGAGCACCGAGATCAGCGTGGTGCCGATGATCATCATCAGCACCGGGTAGGCCAGCGCGGCGGTGACCTTGCCCTTGAGGCGCGCCTGCGACTCCATGAACGCCGTCAGGCGCTCGAGCACCGCCTCCAGCGTGCCCGAGGCCTCGCCGGCGCGGACCATGTTCACGTAGAGCGCCGGGAAGATGCTGGGGTGGGCCTCCAGCGCCTTGGCGAAGCTGATGCCCTCGCGCACCTGCTCGCGCACCGCGGTCAGCGCGCGCTGCAGCGCCTCGTTCTCCACCTGCTCGATGAGCGCGTTCAGCGACTCGAAGAGGGGGATGCCGGCGCGCATCAGGGTCGCCAGCTGGCGGGTCATCACCGCCACGTCGGCGGTGGAGGGCCGGCTGGCGAAGGCGAAGAGCTTGATGTCGCGCTTCGACTTGGCCTTGGCTGCCGCCTCCTCGCTGGCGTTGGTGAGGAGGATGCCGTCCTTGCGCAGCACGCCGCGCAGGGCCTTGGCGTTCTCGGCGTCGCGCACACCCTTGATCGGCTTGCCGCTGCCGATGAGGATCCCGCGGTACTCGAAGACGGCCATGCTCTACCTCAGCCGGCCACGCTGCGCCTGCTGGCAGGCGGCGGCCCCGAGGCTCCGTAGGAGGCCTCGGTCCTGGCAGAGGTTCCGCCGGGAGACCTCGATACTGGCGACTCCTCGAGCATGATGTCTTCCTGGGTGGCGGCCAGCACCTCCTCCACGGTGGTCAGCCCGAGCAGCACCTTGCGCGCCCCGTCGTCACGCATGGTCTCCATGCCCTGGGCAACCGCGGCGCGCTTGACCGTCTGCGCGTCGGCGTTCCTGAGGATGAGCGGACCCACGGCGTCGTCGACGATGAGAAGCTCGTAGATGCCGCGTCGGCCAACGAAGCCCTTCTTCATGCAGGCGTCGCAGCCGACGGCCTTGTAGAAGATCGGGTCGCGCATCCCCTCGCCGATGAACTCGTGGCTGTGCCCGTGCACCGTGTAGCGCTGCGAGATGTTGCGGTGGGCCTTCCACTCCAGGCGCCCGGCGTCGAGGCCGAGCTGGCTGAGCTCGTACTGCGTCGGCTTGTAGGGCACCTTGCAGCTCGGGCAGAGCAGGCGCACCAGGCGCTGGGCCAGGATGCCGATGACGCTGGAGCGCACCAGGAAGGGCTCGATGTCCATCTCCACCAGGCGGGTCACCGCCGCGGCGGCGTCGTTGGTGTGGATGGTGGAGAGCACCAGGTGTCCGGTGAGCGAGGCGTGGATGGCGATCTCCGCCGTCTCCTTGTCGCGGATCTCGCCGACCATGATCACGTCGGGGTCCTGCCGGAGGAAGGCGCGCAGCGCGCTGGCGAAGGTCAGCCCGATGCCGGCGTGGACGTGCACCTGGTGGATGCCGCCGATCTCGTACTCCACCGGGTCCTCGGCGGTGAGGATGTTGCGGCTCGGCTCGTTGATGCGGTTGAGGCAGGCATAGAGCGTGGTCGTCTTGCCCGAGCCGGTCGGGCCGGTGACCAGGATGATGCCGTCCGGCTTCTGGATCAGGGTGTCCATCAAGCCGTAGTCGCGCGGCGCGAAGCCGAGGTCGTCGAGGCCGAGCAGGACGCTGGCCTTGTGCAGGATGCGCATGACGATGCGCTCGAAGCCGCGGCTGGTGGGCACGGTGGAGACGCGGATGTCCACGCTCTTGCCGGCGATCTTCAGGGTGATGCGGCCATCCTGCGGCAATCGCTTCTCGGCGATGTTCAGGGAGGCCATGATCTTCACGCGCGCGATGATCGGCGACATGAACTGCTTGGGCGCGCGCTTGGCGATGTAGAGCTCGCCATCGATGCGGTAGCGCACCACGACGTCGCGTTCTTCCGGCTCGATGTGGATATCGCTGGCTCGCTCGCGCACCGCCTGGGCGAAGAGGCCGTTGACCCAGGCGATGATCGGGGCATCATCGTCGGAGTCGATGATGTCGATGAGGTTGTCTTCCTCGGTGTGGCGATCGCCCTCCAGCTGCGTGCCGGCGTCTTCCTTCTTCTCCCAGACGCGGTTGATGGCGTCGAGGACGGCCTCGCTGGTGGACACCGTGAGCTCCACCGGCTTGCTGAAGACGGTGCGCACGTCGTCGACGGCGACGGTGTCGAAGGGGTCGGCGACGACGCAGTGCACGCAATCGTCGTCCTCGGCCATGGCCAGGATGCGGTGCGCCTTGGCGTATCCGATGGGGATGCGCGTGGCGGTGGCCAGCGGCACGGCGTCGACGTCGACCTTGACCACGAAGGGGAGCCCGCACTCGTCGGCCAGCGCCTGGCCGATCTTGCCCTCGTCGGTGACTTTGGCCTGCACCAGCACCTCGGTCAGCGGCTGACCGCGATCGCGCACCGTCTCGTAGAGCACATCCAGGCGCTCCTGGGTGACCACGCCGCGGCGCGCCAGGATCTCGCCGAGGTACTCCTCGCCGCCGGCCATCGCTACTCCACGCGCTCCACGTTGCGCTGCGGCGTGTTGCCAGGGCGCAGGCGGCGCGAGCCCGGCCCCATGCCCGGCGCGGGCGGGGCGGGTGTGGCCGGGCCGTCGCCGTCGTCGCGGATCACCGCGCCGGGCGCGGCCCCGGTGGTGGCGCGGCCGCCGGCGCCATGGATGCTGGGCAGGGCGATGGGGTCGCCCGGCTCGTGCGTCTGCGGGCCACGCGGCTTGGCCTCCTCCTCGAGGCGCAGCTTCTCCTCCTGGGCCAGGATCTGCTGGCGGATGTCCTCCACCAGGCCGTTGGCGCGCGCGAAGTCGCGCGGCGGCTTCCAGTCCATGCCGTCGTTGAAGACGAAGTAGCGGTCGAGGAACTCCTGCCGCTCCTGCATCTTGCGCTCGAAGATGGCGCGCAGGTCGTCCTGGTCGCGGATGACGTAGGGCGTCAGCACCAGCAGGAGGTTGCTCTTGGACGTGCTCTTGTTCGACTGACGAAAGAGGAAGCCGAGCACCGGAATGTCGCCGAGCACCGGGATCTTCGTCTCGCCCTCGGTCACCGAGTCGCGCATCAGGCCGCCGATGACCACCGTCTGCTGGTCGCGGACGATGAGCGTCGTCGAGGCGGTGCGCTTGTTGATCGGAATGGCGCCGAGCGCGCCGAGCGCCACGCCTGCCTCGCTGATCTCCTCCTGGAGCTCGAGGCGCACCTGGTCGGAGTCGTTGACGTGCGGGGTGACGGTGACCTTGGTGCCGACGTCCTGGCGCGGAGCGTTGAAGCCCATCCCGCCGCCCAGCAGCCCGGAGAGCGCCGAGGCCGCGCCGGCCTGCTGCCCGGCGCCCCCGGCCAGCGAGGCCAGCGAGCCGAGCGAGCCGCCGACGTTCGTCTGCAGGGGGATGTTCTGACCGATGGAGATCTCGGCCTTGATGTTGTCGGTGCAGAGGATGTGCGGCGTCGCCAGCACGTTGGTGTTTCCGTCCTTGGCCAGGGCGTGCATCACCACGCCGAAGGCGGGGATGGAGACGCCGACGCCGGCCACGCCCGTCGAGCCGGAGAGCTCCGGGCCCTTCAGGCCGAGGGCCAGCGCCTCGAGGTTGGCCGGCACGCCGGTGATCGACTGCCCGGGATTGTTGCCGCCGTAATAGAACGCGGGGCCCTCGGAGGTCTCGAATGAGGAGCCGGCGTGGTAACCGACGCCGAAGTCGAGTGTGCGGGTGACGCCGACGTCCATGATCACCGCCTCGATGAACACCTGGCGGCGCGGCTGATCGAGCTTGTTGATGACCGCACGTAGCTGCGCGTAGTCGCGCAGCGACGAGGTGGTGACCAGCGAGTTGGTGGCCTCGTCGCAGGTGACGCGCACCGCGCCCTCGAAGATGTCCTCGCTGCCGCCCCCGGCCGCGCCGCCTCCGGCGGGACGAGCGGCGGTGGCACCGCGCCCGCCGGGCGCCGCTGCCGGCGCGGCCGTGGCCCCGCCGAGGATCTGATTCAGCGTGGTCGACAGGTCCTTGCAGGCCGCGTGCTGGAGCGGCAAAACGTGGATCTCGCCCTCCCCCGACTGCGGCACATCCATGCGCTTGATGAGCTCGAGAAGGCGCAGGTAGTCGGCCTGGGTGGCGGTGATGACCAGCGAGTTGGTGCGATCGTCGGGGATGATCCGCGCCCCGCCCACCGAGGCCGCCCCGCCCGCTCCGGCCCGCCGCCCGGCGGCGCCGCCGGCCGCGGCGCCCGCCCCGCCGGCCTTGAGATCGAGGATCTCATTGAGCTTGGTGGCCACCTCGGAGGCGCTGCCGTAGTGGACGGGCTCGTACCAGAGCTGATCGCCCGCGCCGCCACCCTGATCGACCTCCTCGACGATGCGCAGCATGCGCTGGATGTTCGATCCGGTGTCGGTGATGATCAGCAGGTTGCCACCGGGATAGGTGGAGATGTCGCCGTCCTTGGACTTGAACTTGTTGAGGACGTTGGCCACCTCGCCGGCATCCACCGTGTTCACGCGGTAGAGGCGGGTCACGTAGCGGTCCTCGACGGGCACCGGCGTGGCGGTGCCGATGATCGGCGTGGTCTGCGACACCACCCCGGGCGTCTCGATGATCTTCAGGAAGCGGCCCTGGGGGATGACCGTCAGGTTGTTCGTCTCCAGGATGGAGAGGAACGCCTGGTACGCCTCGGCGACGGTGACCTTCTCCGGCGAGTAGACGGTGGCCTTGATCTGGCGGAGCTTGCCGCCGTAGATGAACCGCCGCCCGGTGAGGTTGCTGATGGCCTTGACCAGCTCGACGAGGTCGGCCTCCTCGAGGTTGAAGTTGACCTTGTCGCCGCCGGGCTTGGGCTTGAACTCGATCTCCGGCGTCCCCTGCTTGACGTTCGACATCGGGTCGTCCGCTGCGCCGCCGCCAGGCTTGACCGCCTGACCGGGCCCCGCGGGCTGGTTGCCGGTGCCGCCGGGCTGGGCCGGCGCCGCGGGCGTGCCGGGCGCGGGTGTACCGGCAGCGCCGGGGGCGCCGGGCAGGCGCCGGTCGGGAGACGTGGGCGCCGCCGGCTGCCCGGGCTTGGGTGGCGTGCGGATGATGGGGTTGCCGCGGCTGGGCTGCGCGGACGCGAACGGGCTGCTGACGAGCAGGGCCAGCAGCGCGCCGCCAATGACGCCGAAGCGACTGGCCACGCGGAGCCCGCGTGCAGCGGATGGGAGGCGTCCCGCCGCCGCGAGTCGATCGAGAGAGGTAGGCATCATTCGTCGTCGCCGGAGGGCGGGGTCGCTTCTTGGGTCGGTGCGATGGGCGGGCGCTTCTTGCCGGCCCGCGCAGGGTTGAGGCCGGGCCGGCTGGTGGGCGAGCCCGAGGCTCCGTCCGGGGACCTCGATCCTGTCGAGGCTCCGTCAGGAGACCTCGATCCTGTCGAGGGCGAGGCCAGGACGGCGACGTCCTTGTCGCCCTCCTTCGGCTCTTTCGGATCGTGGGAGGGCAAGACGCTGCTGGCGATGGAGGTGAGCACCAGGCTGGCAATCCCCAGGAATGCCAGCGAACCGAGGACGAAGGCCGACACGTGCAGGAGCGTTCTCTTGAGGAGACTCCCTTCCGTCCAGCCCGCGAGCTTGCTCGTCAACGGTGCCATGCCTCTGTCCTGTTCAACTCCAGATCCCGAGCTCACTTGATGTTGAAGTCGATGTTCATCGGCTTGCCCTTGCGGTTCACCGTGATGGTGAGCCGGTCGGCGGTGCGCAGGCGCGCGTAGGCCTCGAGCGCCTTCTCGGGGCTGGCCATGTCGAAGCCGTTGATGGTCTGCAGGCGATCGCCGTTCTCCAGCCCGAGGGTGCCGAGCAGCGAGTCCTGCCGCACGCCGAAGAGGCGGATGCCGACCACCTTGTCGCCCTCCTTCTCGGGGACGATGCGCGCCGACTTCATGAACTCCGCCTGGTTCTCGAGGATCTGGTCGACGACCGAGCGCTCGACGTTGAACTCGTTGTCGCTGACCTTGTGGATCTTGGCGGCGATATCCGCGGGCACCTTCTTGCCGCGGCGTGAGGAGGTCTTCGACGTGTCCTCCTCGCCCGCCGCCGGCTTGGTGGGCGCCGCCTTGGCGGCGGATGCCGTCTTGCTGCCCATGGCCAGCTGGCAGCGCTGGCCGCCGGACATCATCCAGATGCGGTTCCAGTCGATGCGCACCACGTTGTGGCCGTTGATCTCGTCGCCCTCGCGCCGCAGCTGCGACTTGCCGTCGGCGCCGGCGATGGCCACGAACGACCAGCTGCGATCCTCGGCCGCGGTGATGAGGAGGATCTTCCCGCTGCTGCTGCACTCGGGGTCCTGTTCCCAGTCCTCGCTGTTGCTGGCCACCGCCTTGGGGATGGTCAGGTCCTGCGAGCTGCCGTCGAGCGGCCCGGTCACCGAGTCGAACGGGTTGCGCGCGAGGATGTCCTTGGCGCTCGTCACGTGGTCGGTGCTCGCCGGCGCGGGCGTGTGCCGTTTCGGCGAGGCCGCGGGGGGCCCCCGCCGAGGGGTCGAGCGCGACGGTGGAGGCCACCAGCTGGCCCAGCCCCGACGCCTGGAAATACGCGGCGATGGCGACCAGGGCGCAGATCACCGCCGGGAAGTACCGCTTGAGCAATGCGTCGAAACCCATCGGGGCGGGAAGGTACTAAGCGAGCCCCGTGCCAGGGGTCAATGCCGGATTCTTCTCGAGGATCCGGGCTCGGCCGCCCTGTGGATTCGCCAGGTTGTCCGCGGTGCCCGGAGCGCGGGGACCGAGCTTGCCAAGATGACAATCCCACCGCCGACGACCCCTCCCGAGCGGCCGCCAGGCGGCCGCCGGCCGCCCGGCCGCCCCGAAAGCGCCGGCGGCGTCAGCACTTCGATCCGCAGATGCTCTGCACGTAGCTCGCACACAGCAAGTCCCAGAACGTATTGCAGCAGAACGGGTCGGCCTCGCAGGCCGCCGCCACGCAGGGGTCGCACGTCGCCGCCAGCGCGGGCCCGGTGATGCACGGCGGGTGCGCGCAGCCGCAATCGGTGGCGCAAGCCGCGTCCTTCTGGCTGGCCAGGCCGACGCAGCTCGCCGTCCAGCCCGTGCTGCAGCAGGACGGGTCGTCGTCGCAGACGGCGGTGATGCAGGTGTCCACGGGGCAGAGGGTCAGCGTGAGCTCGGTGCACTCGATGGTCCAGCCGTACTCGCCGCAGCACTCGGGCATGGCGCCGCAGACCTCGTCGCCGCAAGGCTGGAAGCACTGGCTCGCATCGAGGGCGACGCCGGCCGTGCACACCGGGTGCGCGCAGGGGCAAGCGCCGCAGTCCTCGGGGCAGGTGGTGCACGTCTCGGCCAGGCACCGCCCGTCACCGCAGCAGTCGAAGTCGCAGAGGTCCGCCGCGGCAGCCACGCAGTCCGGCTCCCAGCCGTTTTCGCAGCAGAACGCGTTCTTTTCGCAGACCGTGGCCACGCAGGGGTCGCACGCGGCGTCGAGCTCGTTGCCCAGGACGCAGAGCTCGTGCGCGCACGCCACCTCGCCGCCCTGCCCTCCGCCTCCAGCTCCACCTCCGCCGCCGCCACCCGTCGCTCCGTCCCCGCCGTGACCTGCCTCGCCGCCCGTGCCCGCATCCGGAGGCGCGGTGGTGTAGCCGTCCTCGAAGCCGATGAGCGATCCGCACGCCGTGCCCAGCGCCAGCGCCATGGCCACCGCCGCGCGCCGTGCCATGCGCGCGCCGCCATCCGGTCCGCTCGCCGCAGGGCGCAGACGCGAGCGGTCGCGCGGCGATCGGATGCCCCGGCCTTGCACGGCGACATCGTGCATCGCCCATGCCTGGCTGCTCCACGGAAATCCGCGCCCCAGGCGGGGGCGACGCCGCACACCGCGCCTTGTCCTGGTTCGCTCGGTGTCCACCCTGCCCGCAGCGTCGCTCGCAGCGCGGGCGCCGGTCAGCGCGTCACTCCAGCTCGCCCAGCTTGCGGTAGATGGTGCGGGTGGAGATGCCGAGCAGCTGCGCGGCCACCGATTTGTCCCCGCGCGCGTGGCGCAACGTCTCGCGGATCAGCCGCCGCTCCACCTCGTCGAGCGGCGTGCCCACCCCGAAGGTCAGACTGCTCGGCTCGCCGCCGTCGCCCTCGCGCACCGACTCGGGCAGGTCGTCGACGGTGAGCCTGTCGCTTCGGCACAGCACCACCGCGCGCTCGATGACGTTCTCCAGCTCGCGCACGTTGCCGGGCCAGGAGT
>JBBJMR010000311.1:0-10199 GCA_037720395.1 Polyangiaceae bacterium | reverse complement strand
ACGCAGCAAGCACAGCGCCCGGCGTTGCGTCACAGTACCGATTGGAGCCGGTTCCTAGTTCGAGCATTCATGCTTGGCGAGCGGAGTCTTGCAACCCAGCGGCGGGTCCTCGGTACAGTCACCGCTCCCATAGGTCGCTTTTGAACAGCTCGTATTGTCAGTGCAATCGTAATAGCACGTGTGGGGCCCTCCATTCGCACCGTTTGTGCAGTTGTACAATTCACATTGAATCACGTTACTCGTCCCCGGAGCGCCGCCGCCGCCCGGGGGATTCTCCGCGCACTCCTCAAAGCACCCGTGGAGGGCCTTTTGATGCGCGTAGTAGCATTGGTTTTCGCAGAACTCCAAAAAGACCGTAGCGACCGTGTCGAAAAACGGGTCCATGCCAAGAAGCAAGCCCCACGTTTGGTTGCACAACTTGTCGCAGGACATCTTGGCGTCGTTGACCCCGTCGAGACATTCTTTGCAGTCACTGTCCGCCCAAGGCGGTGGCGGCCCGTCCGGAACCGGTGGGCCTCCCGGTGTCGTCTTGCCCGGCGGCTTCGGCGGGTCGGCCGGCGGCTTGCCCGGGACGCCCGGCGTCTTCTCGCCATGAGCCGTTACGTTGATGACGCAGTCGCCAATCCCATCGTCCCACTCGGTTCCCGGCGGGCACTGCTTTTGTATCTGGAGACCGATCCAGTTCTCCGGACTGAAGTCTGGTGCGTCCGCCCCGCGCCGGCGTCGAGATCCGCCGCCGACATTCAGGTCGATCTCCAAGGCCGCGTGCCATGGTGGGTCGAGTCGCGCTGATTCACTGCGCAACCAGGAAACGACCGCGCGCGCCAGCGCTCGGTTGGGATGGTCGGGTGCGCCGGTGCCGCGCCACGACGCGACACTTTCTGTGTGAATCCGTCGATATCCGGTGGCGGTCCAGATTGCTTCGACGAGCTTGTCGCGGCCATGCGGCGGCAGCTCGGACCAGTGCGAGAACCCAATGGCCGCACAGTAGCGGCGGTATGCATTGGACGCAGGCAACAATCTCGCACTCATCGCTTCGTCCAACGTCGGAGTCAGCGCGTGGAGCTCCGGGTGTGCTGCGCCGCGGTGTCGAAAGCCACGCCTTCGACGCGCAGGCTCGGATTCATTTCGATTATCGGTACGCTTCGTGGCTCCACATTTCGCTCCGTCGCAGCCGCATGCTGGCTGCTCTGCCGGCGTGTTTACGCCGGAAGCGGCGGCCATCGCGCAAGTTCCGTCCACGCAGCCGCAGTCCGAGCACGTCGCCTCGGTCGACGTTCCGTAGGCGCTCGCCGGTGTGGCTCGATGCCTCCCGCGCCGCGCGGGCGCTTCGAGCGCCCGCGCGCGGACCTGACGTCGCCGCGCGGCCGCCGCCGGGCCGGCAAGCCACGGTGTGACCGGCTGGACGCGCTCGAAGGACAGTGAGCTACGCATTCGTTGGCCCGCGGCTACATTTTGTAGGTGCAGTAGAGCACGACGTCTCCGCGGCTGAACACCGTGTCGGTGCTCGAGTACAGCACGCCGATCCGGAAGTAGGCGAAGTCGTTGATGCGACCCGCGGTGGTGACGGTGCAGTCGAACCGATAGAAGGCCTTGGTGATCGTGGTCACGTAGCCGAGCCCGGTGCCGCCCGCGTCCGTGGGCGCCAGGGGCGCATTCGCTATTTCCACGTCCGAGGCTGCGGTCTGGATGCCGATGCGCACGCGGAAGTTGTTGAGCTTCTCCGCGAGCACCAGCACGCCTTGGACGCCGAGGATGCCCGTCGTGGGCCTCCAAGTCGTGAGATCTTCCCACAGATCGGTTGCAGGTATCGCGGAGACGAGCTGCACGCGCTGCGGCGCCATTTTGATATCCATGGTCATGGTCCCTCCTCTGCCGTCCGCTGTCGGGCCAACGCCAGGCTAACCCCCCCCCCCCGGTCTTGGTCAAGCCTGGGCGAGGCGCTGGGCTCCGCGTTGCGCTCAGAATCAGGCGGCGGCGCCGGCTGCCGGGTGCGGGCCGCAGAGGCGGCGCAGGGCGTCGCGCTCCTGTCGCGAGATCACGGTGACGGGGTACGCCGGCGCGCGCGTGGTGCGATCGAAGAACGGGTGCGGCCAGCCCTTGCCGCGCAGTTTCCAGCCGAGGATCCTGGCGACGACCCCGACGACCAAGCGCACGTCGAGGCCGGTCGAGCCCGGCGGTGGCGTGCCGATGGCGTGCTTGCCGAGGATCTTTGCCTTCGGCGGGCCGAAGGCGGCGTCGGCCGTCGCCAGCCCGCCGTCGAAGGCCTGCGCGACGATGCCCACGAACGGCACCTTGGGCGCGAGCGTGTTGCCGAGCGGCGTCTTGCAACAGCTGGCGTACCAGCGGTAGAGCCCCTTCGGGGAGAGCCGCAGGCCGGCGATGTGCTCGGCCCCTTTGGTGAAGCGCACGGCGGAGGGAGCGACCTGCACCACGTCGCTGCCACCCTGCGCGTCGAGCACGTCGGCGCGGCCGAGGTGGTGGGCGACCGCCTGGCAGTCGTCGCAGTCGCCGACGACCCGGGTCGGGGCGCGCGGGGCCGCGACCCCGACGACGCCCTCCACCTCCCCACAGCGACAGCGCAGCCTGGCTTCGGTGGTCATCCGGCCTGCTTTAGCACCGTGAGACGACGTCGTCCCGCGAGTGGGGTGTGCCGCATCGGTCGGGTCATCGCGGCTCTGCGGCGTCGTCGTAGAGCGCGTCGACCTCGAGCGTTGCAGAGATGGCGGCGATGATCACCGTCTGGCCTGCGCCGAGCAGCGCCCGCTTCCAGTCTTCGCCCGTCTCCCGGGTCCACATCTCCACCTCACGCCGGTCGTGGGCGACGAGCAGGTACGCGCGCAGGCTCGGGATCCGCTTGTAGTGCTCGAGCTTCTCACCGCGGTCGTAGGCCTCCGTGCTGCGGCTGAGCACCTCGACGAGGACCGCAGGGTTGAGGAGGGTGCGCGCGTCCTCCCGGTCGCGCTCCCACGGACCGCAGACGACGGCGACGTCCGGGTAGGTTGCCAGTCCGGTCTCGGTGACGCGCACTCGGAGATCGGACATGTGGACCCGGCACTGGCCGCCGCGCACGTGGTTGGAGAGATGCGTGGCGACGCTGGCGATGAGCGCAGAGTGCTCCGGCGTTCCGCCGGCCATCGCGTAGATCTGCCCGCCCAGGTACTCGTGCTTGGTGTTGCTGGCTTCCTCGTGCGAGATGTAGTCGCGGAACGAGTAGTGGACCGGGTGACCGCGCGCGACCATCGGGTGCCAGCGTAGCAGCGCGGCCGGCCGCTGCCGGCCGCGGCCAGTCCGGCAGCGGCCGTCTGGTCGCGCCTGGCTCGGGCTTTGCATTGACAGACCCGCTCGCGTGGACTACAGCACGCGTCCCCCGCGGACGGGTGCGTGCGCCTCGTGCGCTCCGAACCGCCGGGAAACGTCCGCGCGCTGGTGCGCGGAGACCGGTTGCGGCCTGCCTCCTCGTCACAGGAGGCGTTCGCGACCGCGCACGGACCGGATTGACCCAGAGGAACAACCCATCACATGACCGACAACTTGGAAACGCAGTCTTCCGACAGCGATAGCTTCGCCGCGCTCTTCGAGGAGAGCATGGCCGGCGGCGATTTCGCCCGCGAGGGCGAGATCATCAGCGGCACCGTGGTGCAGGTGGGCCGCGACTACGTGGTCGTGGACATCGGCGGCAAGAGCGAGGGCGTCATCCCCCTGCGGGAGTTCGGCGACGCCAGCGGCGTGAGCGCGGTCAACGCCGGCGACAAGGTCGACGTTTACATCGAGAGTCGCGAGAACGACGACGGTCTTGTCACCCTCTCCAAGGAGAAGGCCGACAAGATGAAGGTCTGGGACGAGATCTCGAACGCCTGCGAGGCCGACGAGCTCATCGAAGGGACCATCAGCCAGCGCGTGAAGGGCGGCCTCTCGGTCACCATTCGCGGCGGCGTGAAGGCCTTCCTCCCCGGCTCGCAGGTCGACCTCCGACCCATCCGCAACCTCGATAAGCTGATCGGCCAGACCTACAAGTTCAAGGTCATCAAGTTCAACAAGAAGCGCGGAAACATCGTGCTCTCCCGTCGCGTGCTCCTGGAGCGCGAGCGCGACGAAATGAAGGCCAAGACGCTGGAGACCCTCACCGAGGGGATGACCGTCAAGGGCACCATCAAGAACATCACCGAGTACGGCGCCTTCGTCGACCTCGGCGGCATCGACGGCCTGCTGCACATCACCGACATGAGCTGGGGGCGCGTCAACCACCCCAGCGAGGTCTTCCAGGTCGGCGACGAGGTCCTGGTCAAGGTCCTCAAGTACAACGCCGAGACCGAGCGCGTCTCCCTGGGCCTCAAGCAGACCCAGGAGGATCCGTGGAGCCACGCCGAGGAGGCGTACCCCGCGGGCAAGAAGGTGCGCGGCAAGGTGATGAGCATCACCGACTACGGCGCCTTCGTGGAGCTGGAGCCGGGCGTGGAGGGTCTGATCCACGTCAGCGAGATGAGCTGGACCAAGAAGGTCAAGCACCCCTCCAAGCTCCTCGAGGTCGGTCAGGAGATCGAGTGCCAGGTGCTCGAGGTCGACGCGCGCGCCAAGCGCATCAGCCTCGGCCTCAAGCAGCTCGAGCCCGATCCCTGGATGATCTTCACCGACAAGTACCACCCCGGCGACAAGATCGGCGGCAAGGTCCGCTCGCTCACCGATTACGGCGTCTTCGTCGGGATCGAAGAGGGCGTGGACGGCATGGTGCACAAGAGCGACCTCTCGTGGACGGTGCGGGTCAACAACCCGAGCGACCTCTACCACAAGGGTGACGACGTCGAGGCCATCATCCTGAGCATCAACCACGACGAGAAGAAGGTCTCGCTGGGCATCAAGCAGCTCTTCGACGATCCGTGGCCGAGCATGCTCACCGAGTTCCCGACGGGTCGCATCTTCGAGGATGCGCCGGTGATCAGCGTCGTCGACTACGGCGTCTTCGTTCGCCTCCGCGACGGCGTGGAGGGGCTCATCTCGCAGCAGGACATCGAGTACCCGCGTCGGGAGCAGCCCGCCGAGGAGCCGGCCGGCGAGGAGAAGATCAAGATCGGTGACAAGGCGAAGTGCGAGGTGTCCAGCGTCGACACCGTCGACCGTCGCCTCTTCCTGACCATGAAGAACGTGGGCCAGGAGAAGCCGGCCGCTCCGGTGCGCCAGCAGCAGGCGCGCGCCAAGAGCGCCGAGGGGGCGGGCGGCGACGACAAGCCCATGGCTGGCACCATCGGCGACCTCATCAAGGAGAAGCTCGGCGGCAAGCTGGGCGAGCTCTCGAAGAAGGACAAGGCCAAGGCGGCCAAGGCGGCCAAGGCGGCCAAGGCCAGCGGGGCCGACAAGCCGGCTGCCGAGGCCGAGTCCGGCGCCGAGGTCGAGGTCGAGGTCGAGGCCGGCGCCGAGGTCGAGGTCGAGGCCGAGGCCGAGGCCGAGGCCGAGGGGACGAGCAGCACGCCCGCGCCCGAGGCGACCGAGACCGAGACCGAGACCGAGACCGAGACCAAGACCAAGAGCGAGAGCTGAGCGAGAGCCCGGCCATGACGCGCCGCCCGATGCCTGCCGCTTCCGAGAGGACGCGGCGGTCGCGCGGGAGATGAAGTATCTCCAGCGCGAGGCGGCGCCCAGTCGCGCCGCGCCTATTGTGGCCACGGGGTGCGGCCTGCTGCTGCTCCTGGCGCCGGCGGTGGCGAGCGCCGATCCGCCTGCCGCCGATCCGGATCCGTGGCTCGGCCCGGACAAGGCGCTGCATTTCGGCGTCTCCGCGGCCATCGCGGGCGGCGGCTACGCGCTGGCGGCGCCGTTCTTCGACGACTACGGCGCGCGGGCGGGGCTCGGCGCCGGGCTGGCCCTCAGCGCCGGCATGACCAAGGAGGCGCTCGACGCCGCCGGCCTGGGGCGGCCGTCGTGGCGCGACGTGGCCTGGGACGTGGTGGGCACCGCGGTGGGAATCGGCATCTCGCTGACCATCGACTACGCCGTGCGTGGTGGCGACCGGGCCCCCGCCCGGCCCTGAGACGGCCGTCCCGCGAGAGCCCGCGCCGCCGACGGCTTCACCTGCTACTCGCGGCCAGGGCTGCGAGGATGCTACGGTTTTCGCGTCGTGGAGAAGCCCCTCTGGGCGCCCTGGCGCATGGACTACGTCCTCGGCAAGAGGCAGGAGGAGGGGTGCGTCTTCTGCGGCGTGCCCGAGCTCGCCGAGACGGCGCGCGGGGAGCGCCTGGTCCTGGCGTGCAACGCCTCGGCCTACGTCGTGCTCAACCGCTACCCGTTCACAGCCGGGCACCTCCTGGTGGTGCCGCACGCGCACGTGGAGGGGCTCGAGGACCTCGATGACGAGGCGCACGGCGCCCTCTTCCGCCTGGTGCGCGGTTCGGTGACGCGCCTGCGCACCGCGGTGAAGGCCGAGGGCTTCAACGTTGGCCTCAACCTCGGTGCCGTGGCCGGCGCCGGCATCGCCGCGCACCTGCACGTCCACGTGGTGCCGCGCTGGGCCGGGGACACGAACTTCATGCCCGTGCTCGCCGACGTGCGCGTGGTGCCCCAGGCGCTGGAGGCCACGCACGCCTACCTCCGCGCCGGCTTCGCCGACCTCGACGAGCCGCGCCGCGGCAGCGTGCGCCCCGCCGCGGCGGGGGACCCACGCTGATGGACGCGATGGGCTCGCACCTGGCGCGGCCGGCGGCGCGGCGCATCTTCCTGGCCGTCAGCGCCCTGGTGGTGCTGGCCATCCTGGTGCTGGCGCACGCGGTGCTGCTGCCCTTCGTGCTCGCGCTGGTGCTGGCCTACGTGCTCACCCCCGCGGTGCGGCGCGTGGAGAGGCGCATGCCGCGCTGGGTGGCCATCCTGGTGGTCTACGCCCTCAGCCTCGGCGTGGTGGGCGTCAGCGTGGCGGTGGTGGTGCCGCGGCTGGTGAGCGAGGGGCGCGCGCTGGCCGCCGAGTGGCCCAAGCTCAAGAGCCAGATTCGCGACCAGTGGCTGCCGGCGCTGGACGCGCGCGTGGCCCGCTTCACCGGGCAGAAGCCGGGCGAGACGCGCCATCCCGAGGTCTCGCCGCTCGATACCCAGCCGCCCATCCGGATCGTCGACACCGGCGATGGCAGCTACGACGTGCGCTTCGGCGAGGGTGTGCAGGTGCGCGACCGCGGCGAGGGCGTGTATCGCATCGAGCAGGCAGAGCCGAAGGGCAGCATGTCCAGCCTGCGCATGCTCAGCGAGGGCTTCGACAAGGCCGTGGCCTACATGCGCGAGAACTCGCTGGCCATCCTGGAGATCGGCCGGCAGATCGTGGCCACCGTCTCGCGCGCCATCTTCAACCTCTTCATGACCCTGATGCTCGGTGGGTACATCATCCTGACCCACGAGCGGATCATCGCCTTCTTCCGCGAGCTGTGGTCGCCGGGGGCGCGCGACTCGTTCGATCGCTTCCTGCGCCGCCTCGACCGCGGTCTGTCCGGAGTCGTGCGCGGGCAGCTCATCATCTGCCTGGTCAACGGGGTGCTCTCGGCCATCGGCTTTTCGATCTTCGATCTGAAGTACTGGCCCATCCTGAGCATCGTCGCCGCGGTGATGTCGCTCATCCCCATCTTCGGCAGCATCCTCAGCTCGGTCCCCGCGGTGGCCATCGGGCTCACCCAGTCGCCGGGCATCGCCTTCGGCGTGCTGATGTGGATCATCGGCATCCACCAGCTGGAGGCGAATTTCCTGAACCCCAAGATCATCGGCGACGCCGCCAAGATCCATCCGGTGCTGGTCGTCTTCTCGCTGCTCGTCGGCGAGCACTTCTTCCAGATCACCGGCGCGCTCTTCGCCGTGCCCTGCATGTCCATCGCCCAGACGGTGTTCCTGCATTTCCGCGAGAGCACCATGGGGGTGCCCGACCCGAGCGCGTCCATCCCGCCGCAGCCCTCGCGGCTCAGCCTGCGCAGCCCGCTGCCAGGCGCGGTCGGCCCGCCGTCCCAGCCGTTCCCACCGCCGCCGGCGCCCCCGCCGCCGGCACCGCCCCCGCCGGACGAGCCGGTGCCCGACACGGCGCGCGCCGGGGGCGGCTGACGACCCGCGGGCTGGCGTCGGGCCGCGCGATCTGGTCCACGGAGTGCGCAGGCCGGTGGCGCGAAGACCCATGGCAACATTGGAGGTGGCGCCGCCGGCGCGGCGACGTCCGCGTCCCCGCAGCCCGAAGCGCCTTGACGACAGCGCGCCGAGAGAGGGGGGTCTGATAGGCTAACCCCCATGCGGTGGATTCGATCGGTACGTGTTTGGCGCACGTTCTTCCTCGCCAGCCTGCTCGGCGTGCTCGGCTTCAAAGGGGATGCATGTGTCTGCGGCAAAGCGGAGCGGCCGCCCCCCGCTGGTCCGCAACCGTCGGCACCGCCCTCGCCGCCAGCGCCGCCAGCGCCGCCTGCGGCTAGCACGGTTCCCTGAACGAGCTCGCCCTTCGCTGGCTCGTCGCGTTCGCGATCACGCAAGTCGTCGAATGCGCGATCTACGTGCGAGCGGGCGGCGTTCGGCTTCCGGTGGCGTTCGGCGCGAGCGCGATCACGCATCCCGTCGTCGTTTTCGTCATCCCGAGCATCTGGCGTCGTCTCTACCAGCTGGTTCAGATGCGCGTCGCGGGTTTCGAGCTGTCCGATACGGCGTACTCGGTGAGCTACGGCGTCCTGGCCGAATCGTTCGCCGTCCTCGCGGAGGCGGGATGGCTCTTCTGGCGTACCGATCTCGGCAAGCGGCGGGTGCTCCTGCTCTCGATGGTCGCCAACGTGGCGAGCAGCTCCGCGGGCGGTCTCGTCTATCTGCTCACCGGCTGGCCGTGATCTCCGCTGCGGTCGTGGCAGCATCGGCCGATGACAGCGATGCCGAGGGCGATTGGCCGGCGGGCGCGCGCGTCGCTGGCCTCACACCTCCGCCGCCCCTCACGTGCCGCCTGGTGGAGCCTGGATGGCGATTGACTGCCCGCTCTGGCCCGGCACCGGGGCGCGCCGGGCTCGGGTGCAGACGAGGGGCCTGCCTGGTGGTATGCACGCGGGCGCCGTGGCCAAAGCGAAGTCAGTCAGCAAGCAGGACAAGGCGCGCGAGGAGCTGGGCGCGCGGGCCTTGGCGCGCCCCGCACCGCTCACCAGAGGTGCGGGCGGAGCACCGCCCGACCCGCTCTCGGCGATGTCCCTGAAGTCCATCGCGACGCGCGTGGGCATCCCGGTGGTCATCGCCTGGGTCATCGCCCTGCTCATCCCCGGGTGGATCGCCAAGGCGGTGGTGGGCGTGCTCACCGTGGTGGTGGTGGGCATCGTCCTCTGGGCGCTGCGCTTCGCGACGAAGTCGCGGAAGGTGGCGCAGATCATCCAGGGGACGCCGGACACGCCCGAGGGCCGCAAGGCGGCGCTCGAGACGCTGGACAAGGACTTCAAGAAGGACGACGCGGCGGCCATCTTCGCCAAGGCGCAGCTGCAGCTCCAGGAGGACCCGCGGACTGCGCTGAAGACGCTGGAGGGCATCAACCTCGCCAAGGTGATGGCCCCCATCGCCGACGAGGCGCGCACGCAGCGGGCCATGATCCACCTCATGCTCGGGGAGACCGAGGACGCGCGCGGGCTGGTCGACAAGGTGGACATGACGCGCCACAAGGAGCCGCGCACGCGCGCCACCATGGCCGCGGTGGTCGGGGAGGCGTGGGCGCGCACCGGGCAGCCGAAGAAGGCGGTGGAGCTGCTGGGCACGTTCGACGTCGACGACGAGCTCTACAAGGAGCTGAAGCCGCAGCTGCTGCGGGCGCGGGCGTTCGCCTACGCGTGGTCGAGCGACACCAAGCAGATGCGGGCCACGCTGCGGCGGATGTCGGCCATCAACCCGCAGTTGCTCATGGGGTTCATCACCAAGAAGAAGAACCCGATGGGCGTGAACCCCAAGGGGGTGCATCCGGCGCTGGAGAAGGAAGCGTACGAGATGGTGATGCGGTCGGGGGTCGTGCCGCGCAAGGTCGAGTTTCGGCGGTAATCGGAGATCTCCGCGACCTCGGGGACCAGATCGACCGCGTGGTGGTCAGGGGATGTTCCTGCGCGCGGCGGGGGCGGGGCCCCTCGACAATTTTTGTCGCCGGTAGATCTCCGCGACCTCGGGGATCGATCATCGACCGCGGGGTGGGGGGGGGGGGGGGGGGGGGGGGGGGGGGGGGGGGGGGCGGGCGGGGGGCGGGG
>JBBJMR010000310.1:0-10226 GCA_037720395.1 Polyangiaceae bacterium | reverse complement strand
AGCGCATGCACCCGCACCTGGCGCGGGACCCGGCGCTGCGCCGCAGCATGCTCGGCGAGGCCCGCATCGGTCAGCTCCTCTGGCACCCCAACGCCGTTGCGGTGCACGAGGTCGAGGACCTCGACGACGAGCTGCTGCTGATCATGGACTACATCGAGGGCGGCTCGGTCGCCGATCTGATGCGCGCCACGCCGCGGCTGCCGCCCCGGGTGGTGGTGCGCATCCTGCTCGACGCGGCCGCCGGGCTGGCCGCGCTGCACCAGCTGCGCGACGAGAAGGGGGCGCACCTCGGCGCCGTGCACCGCGACGTGGCGCCGGAGAACCTGCTCGTCGGCGTGGACGGGCTGACGCGCATCGCCGATTTCGGGGTGGCGCGCTTCGACGGCGGCGACGACGTGGTCGGCGACCTCAAGGCCGCTTCGCCTACATGGCCCCGGAGCACCTCATGGGATACGCCTGCGACGCGCGCTCCGATGTGCACGCGCTGGCCGCGGTCGGCTGGGAGCTGCTCACCGGGCGCTCGCTGTTCAAGGCCTCGACCGACACCGCCACCATGCAGCGCGTGGTGCGCTTGCCGGCGCCGCGCATCTCCGCCGCGGCGCCGGGGCTGGGCACGGACTTCGACGCCGTCTTCGCCTCCGCGCTGGCCAAGAGCCCGACGCAGCGCATGGCGACCATGGCCACCTTCGCCAACGAGCTGGCCGCCGCGGCGGCGGTGAAGCTCGGCGTGGCCTCCCCGGCGCAGGTGGGCATAACCGTGGACGAGCGGGTCGGCGACACCCTCTGGGACCGTCGCCTTCAGCTGCAGGGCGCGTCGATGTCCAGCTCGGGCGTGTTCCTGCGGCCCTGACCCTGACGCCCCGTCATCCAGAGCACCACGCCGGCGACCAGCACCACGCCCAGACATTGCGCGGTCGTCGGCCACGTCGTGGCCGCGCCATCGCCGCGAACGAGATCGATGGCCGCGCGGCCCACGGCGTAGGTGACCGCCGCGGCGGCGAACAGCGTGCCCGACCTGCCGCCTGCGGCGCGCGCGTCAGGCACCAGCGCGCGCGCCCTGCGGGCGTGCTCCGCGGCGAGCACCACCCCGCAGACCACGAGCCCCAGCGCCGCCTCGTAGAGCTGGGTCGGGTGCACCGATAGCGACGACGGGGCCGAGGCGGCGATCCAGCCGGCGTCGCGGTGCCAGCCGAAGGCCGGCGTCCCGGGCGGGTAGCGGACGGCCCACGGCACCTGGGTGGGCGCGCCGAAATCGCAGCCGGCCACGAAGCAGCCCATGCGAGCCACGCAGACCAGGAGGCCGAGGCAGGGGGCGAGCGCGTCGAGCGCGCGTCCACCGCGCACCCCGCGCAGGCGGTCCAGCAGCGCGAGGCCGGCACAGAGCCCTGCCAGCGCCCCGTAGGCGGTGATCTGCTGGAAGCTCGGGGCGCTGCACCTGCCCGTGGCCAGGCACGCCGGGATACCGAGGAGGGGTCCGAGCATCACCGCCCCGAGGGCCGCCCCGCCGAGGGCGACGATCACGCACGGGCGGAGGCGCCGCAGGTCGCCCGGCGTCCGCCGCCAGAACCACGCCCAGGCCAGGGCCACCGCCAGCACCTGGAATGCGCCCCATGGCGAGAGCAGGCGTTCCGCCGCGACCGACCCGACAGCGTCCGTGATGCGATGTGCCGCGTGCATGGTGTTGCCAGGGGCAGCGCGTACCTGGTGGTGGCCTTCGCGCATCAGCTCGACTTCCACGCGCCGTTCCTGGAGCTGCCTCCGGCCAGCGAGCTGGCAGCGTCCTACGGAGCGCCGTGTGGGCCCTCCAACTGGCGCTGCTTCGTCGACACCATGCTGGAGGTCACCATCCCCGGCCTGGAGCGGCACGGTCTGGCGGCGCACGACGCCTGGCTGGAGGCGCTGCAACAGCGCCTGCACGGCGCCTGATCCCGCACGCCGGGCACGCGTTGCGCCCGGCGCGGTGGGATCGATGGATCAGCCGAGGCCGTTCAACGGCCCGTTCGAGAAATCGGGGTCGCCGAAATCGTCGGTGGGCACGCCCATGGCGTGCGCCAGGGCCATGAGCAGGCCGCTGTTGGCGGCGCCGCCGAAGTCGATGCACTGGCCGGTCTTGAAGGCGCCGCCGCAGCTGCCGGCGAGGACGTAGGGGTGGTCGTTGCGCTTGTGCGAGCCGCCGTCGGACTGCTCGTGTGCCCAGAGCACGGCACAGTTGTCGAGCACGGTGCCGTCGCCCTCCTTGATGCCATCGAGCTTCTCGATGAGGTAGGCGAACTGCTCCGCGTAGAAGCGGTCGATCTTGGTCAGCATGCCGCTCTGCGTGCCGACGTCGACGCCCACGTTATTGTGGGCCAGGTCGTGCTGCGTGTACGGCACGTTGTCGAGCCAGTTGTAGGTGAGCGGGTCGCCGTTGCCGTGCCGCCACTGCAGGGTGACCACGCGGGTCAGGTCGCAGGCCAGGCCGGCGGCGATCATGTCCATCTGCAGCTTGCCGGCCGCGGGGTAGTCGTCGTTGTCGCCGAGGTCGGTCTCCGCGCCGATGATCGGCACGGTGCAGGCCCCGTTCTGGAAGTCGATCTGCTTCTCGATCTCGCGGATGGAGTCGAGGTGCACGTCGAGCTTGTCACGGTCGTCGGTGCCCAGGCGGCAGCGCAGGTCGCCGAGCTCGCCGTCCAGCGTGTCGAGGATGCTCTTCTTCTCGGCGCGGATGCGGGCCAGCTCGTCTTCGTCGACGTTGAAGTCCGAGAAGAAGCGCTCGTACACCTTGTACGGGTTGTTCTCCGGGGCGACCGGCTGGTTGGCGTCGAGCGCGGAGATGATGTTGCAGTACCCGCCGCACTGCACGCCGGAGTGCTGGCTGGCGAACTTCGTCTCGCCCCCGATGGCGCTGGCGATGTGCTGGTCGATGGAGATGCCCCCGGGCCCGAAGGAGTCCGGGCCACCGACCGGCTGGCGGGCGATGAGCATGTTGTAGTTGTCCGGCCAGTGATCCTTGGGGACGGGATCCTTGGAGGCCGCCTTGTGGTCGATGCCTCGGAGCACGGAGATCTTGGACATCATGTTCTGGAGCGGCTCCAGGATCGGCCCCAGGTTGCACTGGCCATTGGGCCAGAAGTTGTCCATCCACGTCCCGTTGGGCGTGGCGAAGACGATGAGGCGCTTCGGCGCCGGGGTCTGCGCGTGGCTGTCCAGCGAGCGCAGGAAGGGCAGGGCCACGGCGCTCAGACCGAGGCTGCCGAGAACGGCGCGGCGGTGGTAGCGCTTCATTGGCACGTCTCCACGGTGACGAGTTGGCGGTTGCGGAACGCGTCGCTGCGGGTGATGGCCACCACCAGCTGGCGCAGGTCGAGCTCGGAGGCGGTGAGGCCGACGCTCAGCGGCTCCAGCGAGCACAGGTCCTCGTCCGCCGGATCGCGGCCGAGCGCGTAGGTGGCGAACTGCTTGGTGGTGCAGGCGACCACCTGATTGCTGCCGACGAGCAGCTTGGAGAGCTCGACCGGGCCGTGGAACTTCCCGTCGGCGTCGGTGCTCTTGATGATCTCGCCGCTGTCGTCGATGGCCAGGTCATCACCCTCGGTCTCGCGGTAGCGCCCCACCGGGTCGTACTTCTCGAAGCCGAGGCCGATGTTGTCCATCAGCTCGTGGCAGCCCCTGCACACCGGGTCGGTCTGGTGGGCGGCGAAGCGCTCGCGGGTGGTCAGCGTCGGGTCGGGCTCGGGCGGGCTGACGTCGACGTCGCCCGGAGGCGAGGGGAGCGTCTGGCAGAGGAGGCGCTCCCGCACGAACTTGCCGCGGAACACCGGCGACGTCTGGTAGGCGTGCGCCTGAATGGCCATCACGCTGGCCTGGGTGAGGATGCCGGCGCGCTGCTCGGGGTCGAGCTCCACGCGCTGCAGCCCTTCGCCCGCGGGCTTGGTCACGCCGTAGATGTCGGCCAGCGTCTCGTCGACGTAGGCGAACGAGGCGGTGAGCAGGGTCTCCAGCCGGGCGTCGCCCTCCCACAGCACCTCGTCCACGAAGGCCTCGGTGCCCTCGCGGAAGACGGCCGCGGCCGCCTCGTCGTAGCCGTCGTAGAAGGACGGGTCCTTGGTGATGACCGCCAGCTTCTCGAGCATCATCCACTGGCCGTACATGGCGCGCAGGCCTTCCTTGGCCCGGTCGTCGTCGAGCATGCGGTCCACTTCCGCCTTCAGGCCCTCGTCGCTGTCCAGGTCGCCGCTCTCGGCCGCCGCCAGGAGGTCGTCGTCGGGCATGGTGCCCCAGAGGAAGTACGACAGGCGGGAGGCCAGCTCGTAGCCGCCCACGCGCACCGTGGTGGCGTCGCCCTCGGCAGTGCCGCCAGGCTCCACGTGGTAGACGAAGGCCGGTGCTTGCAGGATGGTGTTCAGCACCACGCGCATGGCGTCGCCGAAGCCGTAGGACAGCTCGGTGCGCATCCTGTCGAAGAGCGCCTGGTAGCGCCCCTTCTCCGCGTCCGACAGCGGCCTGCGGTAGGCGCGCTTGCCGAACGAATCGAGGAAGCCGTCGAGGCACGCTTGCTCGTCGCCGGGCGCCGCAGGGTCGCACGGGACCAGCGTGTCCAGGGTGGCCGCCGCGCTCGCCGAGAGCGCCTCTGCCGCCTCCATGAGCTGCGTCGCGAGCAGCACGGTCACCGGCGCGTTGGTGTTGTTGTAAAAGGAGCCCACCGAGGCATCGATGGCGAAGTGCTCGGCCTGGCCCAGGTCGCTGCCGAGGAGGTCGGTGACGGTGCGGCGGTACTCGGCGCGGGTCAGGCGGCGCAGCGGCGCCTCGCCGGCCTGGTTCGCCTTGCACTCCACGCCTTGCGGCGTCTTCTCACCGGGCGGCTTGCCGAGCGGGTTGTCCTCGTCGCCGGCGCCGATGCTGCCCACGCAGCCGGCCGCCTGCAGCGTGGCCACCGCCGTCGCCGCCACCAGCAGCGTGCTCAGGGTCTTGCGCATCCGAACCTCCTCGTCGCCAGAGCAAAGTCGCCCCGAGCGGACCAGTCCAGAGCCTACGCGCGCGCCGGCGCCGCGCTGCGGCGAAGCGATCGGCCACCGTTCGAATCCGGCGTGCGCGACTGGGAAATTACAATGCAGCTGACGCGCGCCGGCGGTGGGGGAACCGGTCGAGCAAAGTTTCCAGCGGCCACGTATTGCCTACATCCTGCGCCTCGAGCCAGCCGCGGCGCGCGATGCCGATGCCGAAGGGCATGTGCAGGTCCAGCTGGCGCTCGTGGTGCGAGTCGGTGCTGATGATCACCGGCACACCCATCTCCTTGGCCATGCGCAGGCTGGTCTCCTCGAGGTCGAGCCGATCGGGGAAGGCGTTCAGCTCCATTGCCGCGCCGACGCGCTTGGCGGCAGCCAGCACCTGCTCGATGTCGATGGGGTAGGGATCGCGGCGGGTGAGCAGGCGCCCGGTGGGGTGTCCGAGCACGTCGATGAGGCCGCTCTCCAGCGCCTTGACCACGCGCTTCGTCTGCTCCTCGCGCGAGAGGCGGAACGCCGAGTGCACCGAGCCCACCACCCAGTCGAGCTCGCCGAGCACCTCCGGGCCGAGGTCGACGCTGCCGTCGGGGAGGATGTCGGCCTCGATGCCGCGCAGGATGGTCGGCTTGCCGCCGAGCTGTTCGTTGAGGGCGCGGATGCGTGCGCCCTGCATGCGTAGCCGGACGGGATCGAGACCCTTGGTGATGGCCAGGGCCTGCGAGTGATCGGTGATGGCCAGGTACTCGTGCCCGGCCTCGGCCGCGGCGGCGACCATGGCCTCGAGCGTGCTCTTGCCGTCGGTGTCCACGGTGTGCATGTGCAGGTCGCCGCGCATGTCCGCGCGCTCCAGCAGCTTCGGCAGCTTGCCGGCCAGCGCGGCCTCGATCTCGCCCTGGCCCTCGCGCAGCTCCGGCGGGATCCATGGCAACCCGAGCGCGGCGAAGACATCCATCTCCTCCGCGCCGCCGGTGCGCCGCTCGCCCTCGCGGTCCTCGAAGACGCCCCACTCGTTGATGCGCAGCTTGCGCTTGGCGGCCATGGATCGGATGGCCACGTTGTGGTCCTGCGAGCCGGTCAGGTAATGCAGCGCGGCGCCCCAGCTCTCCGGCGGGACCACCACCAGGTCGACCTCCAGGCCGTCACGGAGCATGACGCGCGTCTTGGTCTCGCCGCGGTTGAGCACGTGCACCACGTCCGGATACGTGATGAAGCGCTCGATGGCCGTTGGGCGCGCGGCGTCGGGGCAGGCCACCAGCACGTCGAGGTCACCGATGGTCGCCAGGTGGCGACGCACGCTGCCCGCCGCCTCGCTGTGCACCACGCCCTCGGTCTCGCGCATGCGCGCCACCAGGCGGCGCGCCGACTCCAGCGCCTGCGAGAGCTTGATGCGCGGCCGCTCGTGGCGCCGCGCCTCGATGGCCTGCAGCAGCCGCTGCTCGCGGACCGCGCCGAAGCGCGGCAGGCCGCGCAGCTTGCCGGCGCGCGCGGCCTCCTCGACCTCGAGGAGGGTGGAGAGCTTGAGCTCGCGCCAGATGATCTCCGCCGACTTCGGGCCCAGGCCGGGCAGGCGCAGCAGATGGACGAGGCCCGGCGGCATGCGTGCACGCCGCTCCTCCAGCTCGCCGAGGCGCCCCTCGGTGATCAGCTCGTTCACCCGGCGAGCGATGCCGTCCCCGATCCCCGGCACCTTGGTCAGCTTGCCGGCGGCGAGCAGGGCTTCGGCGGGCTCGCCGAGACCTCCGATGGCGCGCGCCGCGTTGCGGAAGGCGCGCACGCGGAAGCCCGGCTCGCGATCCATCTCCAGCAGGTCGGCAAGGTCGGAGAGCGCCTTGACGATGGTGTCGTTCTCCATGGCGGTACGCTGCTTGCTCGGTGTGGAGACTCGTGTGCGGCGCCCGGTGGCCACGATGTTCCCTGGGGCTCGAGCCAATGACTCGAAAGGCCGGGTGGCGCAAGAAGACACGACAAGCACCCAGCACGCTGGCCATGCGCGTCCGGCTGCTCAGCGCCCTGGGCGTCGTCGGGATCGCCGCGCCGATGGCGCGCGGGCGTCTGCGCGCGCGACGCGCTTGGCCGCATCGGCAAAGTCGGCTTGGATGCCGCGGTGTCCGAGCCCGCCGAGCCTGCCTCCACGCACCCGGCGTCACCCTCCGGGGCCGCCCCGCCGCCCGATGGCGGCGCGCCTGCGCCGCCCAAGGAGGAGACGTCGCCCGTGGTGCGCGCCATCGGCATCTCGCTGGGCCTGATCGCCTTCCTGGTGCTGGCCTTCGCGCCCACCGGGCTGGAGCGCATCGAAGGCTACGGTAGGCGGCCGGCGTTCGCGGCCGGGGTGGCGGCGCTGATGGCCATCTGGTGGCTCTTCGAGGCCATCCCCATCGCCGTCACCGCCTGCATCCCACTGGTGGCGTTCCCGGCCCTCGGCGTCTACGGCAAGGGCCTCGGCGGTGACGTGCGCCGCACCGTCGAGCCCTTCTTCGACGCCTACATCTTCCTCTTCCTCGGCGGCATGACCATCGGCGCCGCCATGGAACACTTCAACCTGCATCGCAGGGTGGCGCTGCACATCATGCGCGCCATCGGCACCGACCCCAAGCGCCTGCTGCTGGGGATGATCGTGGCCACCGCCAGCATCTCGCTGTGGATCTCGAACACCGCCACCGCGGTCATGATGCTCCCCATCGCGCTGGCGCTGCTCGCGCAGCTCGAGACACAGAACGGCGGCAGGCGTCTGAAGCACTTCGGCGCGGCGGTGATGCTCTCGGTGGCCTACGCCTCCAACGTCGGGGGCATCGGCACCAAGATCGGCACCGGGACCAACTCCATCTTCTGCGGGTTCGTCGCCGAGAAGCTGCACTACGACATCGGTTTCTTGCAGTACATCGCCATCGGCCTGCCGTTCGTGGCCATCTTCCTGCCCATCATCTGGCTCTGGCTCTGGCGGTACGCGCGCCACGACCGCTTCGACTTCCGCGGAGGGCGTGAGGCGCTCGGCGAGCAGCTGGCCGCCATGGGGCCCCTGAGCGGCGCGGAGCGGCGCGTGGCCAGCGTCTTCGCCACCGCGGCGCTGCTCTGGATCCTCGGCGACCTGATCCGCGGGCTCATCGCCCCCGCGGTGGCCGCGCTCCTGCCCGGCTTCAAGATGGCCGGCAAGCACTACGAGGCCGCGGTGGCCATGCTCGCCGCGCTGTCGCTGATGGCGGCGCGCGTGCTGCCGCTGGCTGCCTGGAAGCGCATCCCTTACGGCACGCTGGTGCTGCTCGGCGGCAGCTTCGCCATGGCCGCGGGCATCGAGGGCAGCGGGCTCGGCAAGTGGATGGCCAGCGAGCTGGCGGTGGTGGCTACGCTGCCGCTGTGGCTGCAGATCTCCGCGGCCGCGGCGGCCACGGTGGCGCTGTCGGCGGTGGCCTCGAACACCGCCACCGTCAACGTCGCGCTCAATGTGCTGCCGGCGGCGCTACCGGTGCTCTCGGCCACGGCCATCGCCGCCTCGTGCGACTTCATGCTGCCCGCGGGCACGCCGCCGAACGCCATCGTCTTCGGCAGCGGGTACATTCGCCTGCCGGTGATGATCCGCATCGGCTTCGCGCTCGACGTGGTGGCGGTGCTGCTGGTCAGCGTCTACGCGCGGTTCTACCTCGTGCACCTGCTTCCGTGAGGAGCGGGCTGCGCCCTCTGCCGGGGACCTCGAGGCACATCTCGTGGGCCTCTCGTGGGTCTCTCGTGGGCCTCTCGGGGGCCTCTCGGGGGCCTCTCGGGGGCCTCTCGGGGGCTAGAGCGCCACGCCGATCTGCTTGCGCAGCTTGGCGTAGCGATCGCTGACGGTGAAGACGAGCAGATCGTCCATCGCCTCGCGCAGGTGCTCGGCGGCGTGTGCGTTGCCGGTCTGCTCGAGCTCGATCATCTTCTGCGCGGCGTGCAGGTCGTTGCCCAGCAGCAGGCCGGCGCGCAGCGCGGTCTTGTCCGCGGCGCTGGCCCAGCGCTGCAGGTTGGTGCGCCCACCCTCCTCGACGAAGCGCAGGAAATGACCGCGGAGTCGATCGATCTGCATCGGCTCCAGCACCGGCTCCACCGCCTTGGCGATGGGCTCGACGCGGCGCTTGATGTCCGGGTTCAGCGGCAGCCCGGGGTTGCCGATGGTCAGCGCGGCCAGGAAGAGGTCTTCCAGGTCCTGGATGCCGGGGATGAGCGAGCGCACGAAGCGCTCCTCTCGGTACCAGGCCAGGTGCCGGCCCGCGAGGAAGGCCAGCTCGGGCGCGCTGCGGCCGGAGAGCGCCGCCTTGCCCAGACGTGACGCCGGCGGCACGCCGGGGACCATCTCCACCGGCGCGGCCAGCGCCGGGTCGGCGTAGAGCGGCGGCGGCGACATGCCCAGCAGCGACGCGGCCCAGGAGAAGCAGCGCACCGCCTGCACCGTGGAGGTGCGCGGGTCCTGCAGGCGGCTGGGGTCGAGCGCCGGCAGGAGGCGGGCGTGGCGCAGCGCGGCCACGCGCCCGAGCAGCACGGCCGAGACGATGACCGCGAAGATCTCGCCGGTGAGCACCTCCTCGTCGGGGTGCAACAGCAGGCGGCGCCAGCCCTCCGGTGAGACGGAGCCCTTGGGCTGGATGAGGCCCTCGGGGCGGTGCTTGCGGTACATCTCGGCCTCGTCGTTGCTGGCGGCGCCGAGGTAGACGAGCGCATGCGCCGCCAGCCACTGGCGATCGGTGTCGCCGTAGTGGGCGTGGGCGCGGAAGAGGCCGCGCAGGCTGGCCTCGTCGCGTGGGTCGTGGCGCAGGCGGCGCGCCAGCTCGACCGGATCGTCGACGGGTGCCCCGGTCGCAGACCTGTCGACGGCGCCGGTGGCGGCGGGCGCGGCGGCGGCCAGATCGGAGAAGTCGACCTCCACCGCGACGTGGGCGCGCGCCTCCTCGAGCTCGTGCTCGAGCTCGGTCACCCGAGCCTCCAGCCAGGCCACGCGGCGCTGCAGCGCAAGCGTGCGGGGATCGGTGGCCGGCTGCAGCGGCTGCAGCGAGGCGCGGGGCTCGTCGTTGTCGCTGAAGCCAGGCGGCGGCGCGTCGCCGGGCGCGCCCGGCGCGTGTGACCCGAGATCGAGGCGCAGGGTGATGCCGTGACGCGCCTCGTAGGCCGCCTGCAGGGCGACCTCGAGCTGGCGCAGGCGCCCACCGTCGCGTCCCAGCGAGTCGGCGGCGCGGCGCAGGCGGGCGCGCTCCTCGGCGGTCACCACGCCGTCCTGCATGGCCT
>JBBJMR010000085.1:0-29038 GCA_037720395.1 Polyangiaceae bacterium | reverse complement strand
GATCTCCTCGGGTCTAGACGCAGAATCGACGCGGAAGCTCGCGGGGGGCATCGGGGGGGTGCCGAGCATACGCAATGTGTCGGCCTGGCGCGAAGCCCGCGCACCCTGCCCCTCCCGGCGCCGTCCGCCAGCGGCCACGCCCGGCCGGAGCGTGGCTGGGCACGCCGGTGGCGCCCGGGCGAGGCGTGACTCGACAGCCCCGGCCCGGCCGCTCTATCGTCATGGCATCGCACGCTCGAAGCCCTCCGAGCCCAGGCTGAGCATCGCCGAGCTGCGCGCTGCCGCCGATCGTGCCGCGCACATCGGCAAGGTGCGCTCGTGGGGTCGCACCGACGTCGGTCGCCACCGCAAGGGCAACGAGGACGCCTACTTCCGCGACGACGAGCTTCGCCTCTACGTCGTCGCCGACGGCATGGGCGGCCACGCCGCCGGCGAGGTGGCCAGCAGCGAGGCCGTCGACACCGTGCACGGCATGGTCAAGCGCGGCCTGTCGGCCATCGGCGACGTCGCCGAGCCGCTCACCGAGGCGCGTGCGCGCGCCGCCTGTCGCGTGCTCGAGGGCGCCATCCAGGCGGCGACGTACATGGTCTTCGCCATCGCCGAGCTGGAGCGCGACAAGACGGGCATGGGCACGACCATCACCGCGGCGCTCATGGTCGGTGGTTCGATGGTCATCGGCCAGGTCGGCGACAGCCGCGTCTACCAGATCCGCAACGGCCAGGCACAGCAGGTCACCGAGGACCACACCCTCATCGCCTGGCAGATCAAGCAGGGCCTCATCTCCCTCGACGAGGCCCGCTCCTCGCCGCACAAGAACGTCATCACCCGCGCCGTCGGCAACCGCGACTACGTGGAGGTCGACACCTCGGTCATCGGCGTGGCCTCCGGCGACCGCTACCTGCTCTGCTCCGACGGGCTGCACGGGTACCTGCACGACGACGAGATCCCCGACCTGTGCACCGGCGACGGCGAGGAGGCAGTGGAGCGCTTCATCCAGACGGCGAACTCGCGCGGCGGCCGCGACAACATCACCGCGGTGCTGGTCGAGATCGGCGAGTGAGCGCGACGACCGGCGCCAGCCACGCCGGCCGCTAGCCACCCCGGCCGCTGGCGCGGGCCTGCACGAGCCGCCGGTCCACGCCATACTGCGGCCATGCCCGACGGCATCCACGGCCCGGCGGCCAGGCGTCGCCTCCACGACCTGCTCGCGGAGATGGCCGCCGCGGCGCGCCCGGTGCGCGTCGTGCAGAAGCGTCGCTTCTGGCACCAGCGCGCCGCCGACGTGGCGCTGCGGATGGTGACCTTCGGGGGCCAGCGCACCTATCTCAGCCACTACGTGACCACGCTCGGGCACACCATCTACGTGCCCGACGACTTCGCCGACTGGGCGCCGGGCCGCGCCTGGGAGGTGCTGCGCCACGAGCTGGTGCACGTGCGCCAGTTCGAGCGCTGGGGCTGGCTGGGGATGGTCGTTCTCTACGGCATCCTGCCGCTGCCGCTGGGGCTGTGCTGGTTCCGCGCCCGCTTCGAGCTCGAGGCCTACCGCGAGTCGCTGCGCGCCATCGTCGAGCTCGAGGGGCCGGAGGCGGCGCGCTGCCCGCGCCTGCGCGCCCAGCTGGTGCGCCGGTTCACCGGACCGGACTACGGCTGGATGTGGCCCTTCCCGCGCACCGGGGAGCGGTGGCTGGACGACGCCGTGGCGGACGCGCTGGGCGAGCACGCCGCGCGGCGCGGCGGCCCCGAGACCGCGTAATAGCCGCGGGTCGGTGGTCCGGCTGCCCGGAGGCCGCTGATCACGCCCGTGATCGCGGCGATCACCCCCGGCGTGACGGCGACTGCCGCAGGGGCGCCGATCGAGACGATTCCCGCTCGCCGCGCGCGGGGAGGCGTCCGGTGCGCGGCCGGTCCGCTTCCTGCTTGGTCGGGGCCATGGTGGTCGGCAGAGCTTCGTTCGTCGTGCCGACCGCGCGCCGCTCGCTGCAGGGCACGCGCGGCGCGAGCCTGGTCGAGTACCTCATGCTGGTCGGGCTGGTCGCTATTCCGGCGATGGCCGGCGTGCGCTGGCTCGGGCAACGTGTGGAGGCCAAGGCCCGCGCGCAGGCGGCCTGCATCGAGTCGTTCGACTGCGCAGCGGCCGCCGGCCCACGGGCCGACGACCCCGCGAGCGGCAAGCGCGAGGCGCTGGTGGCCGCGCTCCTCGCCGCCCAGCGAGCCGACGGCCTGCCCGCGGATCGCGCGGCCGCCGAGGCCATCGCCGACGCGCTCCTCGCGGGTGACACCAGCGACGCCGCCCGCGCCCGTATCGCCGCCTACTTCGGGCCGCTGGGGGTGAACGGATCGCAGGCGGCCATGCAGGGCATCCGCGACGCCGGCCTGCTGGACACCTTCCTCGACACCACCCTGCGCGACGCCCAGGGCAAACCCGTCGATGCGCGCGTGCGGGCGGCGGTGGAGCAGATGATGGAGACCGGGCGCCTCGACGTGTACGCCGAGACGCTGGCCACGACCCCGGTGACCGTCTACGACCCCAAGGACCCGACGTTCGCCTACGCCAACGGCAACCACCACTTCACCGGCGGCAACGGCGGCAGCGTGCCGCGCGGCGTCTACTTCAACCAGGAGGCCCTCGCCAACACCTTCGGCGCCGCGGCGCCGGGCACCCCGGAGTACGACGCCGCGGTGTCGTCGCTGTCGGCGACCATGGCCCACGAGGTCTTCCACGCCTACAACGACGCGCACGGCGGGCCGAACGGCGCCGTGAACGAGGGCATGGGCATCGCCGCCATCCAGTACGCGTACACGGACGGCGAGTACGACATCGCCGAGATGATCTACGGCACCAAGAACTTCTACCGCGACAAGCTCGGCGACCCGAAGTACCCGCTGACGGCGGGCACCGGCGACGCGGAGCTCACCGCCTTCCTCGCCCAGCTGGCCAGCCGCGACTCCAGCGACGTGGCCTACGGCGACCAGGCCACGCTCGACGCGGAGTACCAGGCCTACTGGGCAGGCCTCGACCGCAACGACCCGAACTGGGCGGCGCTCGCCGAGAAGGCGACGCGCGACATGCTCGCCGCGCGCGAGGCGAGGAAGCCGAAGCCCTGACCCCCGCGCGGCGCCGGAGCGCTGCGCCTCAGCCCAGCAGCTCGTCGAACGTGCCCGGGACCTCGCCCAGGGTCTTGTCCACGCCGACGGCCTTCATGGCGGTATTGATGAGCTTCACCGGGTGCTCGCCCTCGCGGATGAGGTGGCGCCCCGGCGTCTTGTGGAGGTTGCCGGCCTTGCCGCCGATGAGGGCCACCATGTTCTCGGTGGAGTGCGCCGAGCCCTGCGCGTCCTGCTCCGGGTCGTACCCGACGCCGCCCTCGAAGACGAGGACCATGGCCGTGGAGTCGAGCATGCTCGTCCCATCCAGGTCCTCGGTGTCGCGGATCTTCTGCATCAGGCGGCCCCAGTGCTTGACGTGCCAGCCCACGCAGTCGGCCATGGCGTTGGCGCCGTCCTCGCCGCCGCCCATGGCGTAGTGGCTGATCTCGTGCAGGTCACTGGGGTAGCCGTAGATGGGGTTCATGTTCAGGAAGCACTGCGAGTAGGTGAACATGAGGTTGGCGACGCGAGACAGGTCGCAGGCGAAGGCGAAGTGGATGAGGTCGACCATGACCTCGGCGCGCTTCTCCTCGTTGGAGTAGGCGGCGGTGGAGTCGTAGCCGCCTCCCTGGCCCTGCTCTCCGTTCTCCACCGCGCCGCCGATGGGCGGGTCGTCGCCGGGGTCGGCGGGCAGCATGCAGGTCGCCGAGCCCGGCGGGCTGAGCGCGTCGAGGCGCTTCTCCAGCGCGCGCAGCTCGTCGAAGTGGCGCTGCATGCGCAGCTTGTCGGCGGCGCCGAGCCTGGGGATGAGCTTCTCGCTGTCCGCGCTCACCAGATCGATGACGCTCTTGCGCCGCTCGAGGAGGAACTGCGCCTCGGCCGCCTCGGCGGGGTCGGGCGGCACGAAGCCGCTGGTCAGCGACTGGAAGGCCACCTTGGGGCTGGAGATGGGCGGCACCTCCTCGAGGTTGCCGTTGACCATGCGCGCCGAGAGCAGGCCGCGCGTGCCTCCGGTGCCGTTGCTGCCTCGGTAGAACGCGGCCTGCACGCGATAGGCGAGCACCGGGTTCGGCGTGTCGCCGGCCAGGGTCTCCGCGCACACCCAGTCCGACGTCGGCCCCTGCAGCGTCTCGTCGCCGTCGCTGCCGCTGCGCATGCCGCAGGCCAGCGGGCAGGTCGAGCTGGCGTGGAAGGCGATGTAGCGCCCGCCGGAGGGGATGGGCGAACCGTAGGGGATGGTCAGGCCCGAGACCATGCTCACCACGTCCTCGAGGCCCATGTCCACGATGGGGATGAGCGCGCGGCTGGTGTTGCTGGATAGTGGCCCCTCCGCGGCCGGCGGCACCCGGGTGGTGCCCTCGATGCCCATCGAGGCGCCGCCGAAGGCGAAGACGTAACGCGGCGGCTTGGCGGACTGGGCCATGGCGCGCTTGTCGGCGAAGAGCTCCAGGAAGGGCAGGCCCACGGCGATGCCGCCGAGCCCGCGCAGGAAGCGGCGGCGGCTCTTGTGCGAGGCGTTGCGGTCAGCCATCGACGGCCTCCTCTCGGCGGAAACGGAAGGACTCCGAGGCGACCAGCTCCCCGAGCAGGGTGACCAGGTCGATCCCGCCGTTCTTCTTGGTGGCCTCGACGAGCCGCTCGATGAGCGCCTTGTCGGCGTCGTCGAGGTGGAAGCGCCCGGCGGCGTAGCGGTGGAGCATGGTGGCCACGCAGGCGTCGACGCCCCCGGCCTCGATCATCAGCGCGCCGAGCTCGGCGGGCCCGGTGAAGGCGCCCACGCCTTCCAGCGTGCCCTTCCCGTCGATCGGGCAATCGGGCCGATCGGGTTCGGTCTCCCGGAAGCGTCCGGCGGAGTCGTAGCTCTCCAGGCCGAAGCCGACAGGCTCGAGCAAGGCGTGACACGTCTTGCAGCCGTCGGTCTTCCACATGACGTACTTGTCCTGCTTGCACGCATCGGGGCCGCCCAGGTTCGGCGGCTCGTCGGTGTTGACCATCAGCTCCGGCGGCGGTTTGCCGATCTCCTGGCAGAAGAGGCGGGTGCGGATGAGCAGGCCGCGCTGCACCGGGCTGGTGTCCTCGAACTTGGCGACGGCGGAGAGGAAGCTGCCGTGCGAGAGCAAGCCGCGGCGCCCGGAGTCGCCGTAGGAGACCCAGCCGCCTGCTTCGCTGCCCTCCGACATGACCGGAGCCTCGAGCCCGTAGTGCTCGGCGAGCGAGGGCGTCAGCCAGGTCTCGTCGGCGGTGAGCAGATCGGTCCAGGGGCGGCGATCCTCGAGCACGTACTTCTCGAGCAGTGCCCGCGTCTCGGCGTTCATGGCCGCGGCCAGTTCCGGTGCGTGCGGCAGCGCCTCGTAGGCCATCCACATGGCGTGGAAGCGCTCCAGCCTGTCGAGAGCGTGCGGATCCTCGAGCAGCGTGTTCACCGCCTCGCGGCGGCGCTCGCCGTCGGGGATCGCCCCCGAGGCGGCGTCGTCGAGGAGCCAGTCGGGAGGCGCCGAGCCCCAGATCAGATACGCGAGGCGGGTGGCCACCTCCCAGTCGTCGAGGCGGAAGAGGCCAGCCACGCCGTCGACGGGCTGGCCCATCTCCACGCGATAGAGGAAGGCCGGGTGCTGGAGGAAGGCACGCAGCGCGGAGTCCACGGCCACCCAGAAGTCGCCGGCGGTGGCGGCGTGGGGCATGAACTTGGTGACGAAGACCTCGGTCTCGGCGTCGGTGACCGGCCGGCGCAGCGCGCGCCGCCCGAACTCGGCGAGGAAGGTGCGGAAGCAGGGCTCGTCGTCGGCACCGGTGGGCTCGCAGCTCATCAGCTCGGCGCGCAGCGCCGGATCGGCGACGACCTCGGTGGCCACCTCGCCGGCGGCCAGCTCGGCGCCGTCGATGAGCGCCTGCGATGCCGTCTGCTTGGTGAAGTCGTTGTCGAAGGGGGTGCGGTCGTCGGTGGGCAGCACCAGCTCGGCGTCGTCGACGTCGACGCCGGTCAGGTCGCGCACCGTGGTGCGATACTCGACGCTGGTCAGGCGGCGCAGACCGCTGACCCCGACCTCGGCGGCCTCCGCCGGCGGCTTCACCGGATCGCTGCCGCCGCTCGCACCTCCGCCCTCGGTACCGTCACGGTCACCGATGCTGCCTACGCAGCCGCCCGCCGCCGCCAAGGCCAGAGCCAGAGCCAGAGCCAGAGCCAGGGGCAGCCCAACCAAGCTACGCCGCATGCGTGAATCCTCCTCGCGAGCGTGTGCACTCCAAGGTCGCTGCCGCGCCCTGCGCGGTCAAGCCACGGGTCGTCGAAATGCACGACAAACGCAGCAGCGGCGGACCTTTCCAGGCGCGCTGTGGGTAGAAGTGCGGGAGCGTCGGGGACGATGGGCGATGGCGCGATGGCGCGATGGCGCGTCGCGAGGCGCGAGGCGCGCGCGCGTGCTTCAGGGCGTCACGAAGACCGCGCCCTTCATGCCGCTGAGCGCGTGCGCGGTGCAGTAGAAGCCGAAGCGCCCCGCGCTGCTCATGGTGAAGGTGGCGGTGGTGCCGGTGCTGGTCGCGGTGAAGGGGCCCGTGGCGTCGGCGGTGGCCACGCCGCCGATGACGCGGCCGCCAGTGAAGGGATGGCTGGCAAAGGGACCGGAGAAGGTCACCATGTCGCCCACGCTGACCGTGAAGCACGGCGGCAAGTAGGCGGCGCCCACGGCGTTGCCGAAGAGGACCGACGCGGCCAGCGGCACCGCGGTGTCCGGGTCGCAGCCGTTGAGACCGCACACGGCGTCCTCGCAGATCTCGCTCACGCAGTCGGTGTCGAGAAGGCAGGCGTCGTCGTCCGCGCACGGCGGGCAGATGGCGCCGCCGCAGTCCACGTCCGTCTCGTCACCGTTCTGGGTGTTGCTGTTGCAGGTCGAGGCCACACAGACGTCGGCGACGCAGAGCGAGGTCTGGCAGTCGGCGTTGCCCTGGCAGGCCTGGTCCACCGCGCAGCCCTCGGGGCACGCGCCGCCGCAGTCGACGTCGGTCTCGGTGCCGTTCTTGGTGGCGTCGGTGCACGTCGCCACGCAGATGCCACCGGCGCAGTCGCCGCCGACGCAATCGATATCGACGCCGCAGTCCAGGCCGGGCCCGCACGGGTCGCAGCTGCCACCGCAGTCGACGTCGGTCTCGGTGCCGTTCTTGGTGGTGTCGGTGCACGAGGGGGCGGCGCAGCTCAGCAGCTCGCAGACGTCGCTCTGGCAGTCGCCGTCGGCGAGGCAGTCCTCGTCCGTGCCGCACCCTGGGCACTCCAGGCCACCGCAATCGATGTCCGTCTCGTCGCCGTCGAGGATGAGGTTCGAGCAGCTGGCCGGGATGCATTGCTCCTGCGAGCAGGTCTCGTCGGGGTCGCAGTCGCCGCCATCGACGCACTGCACGCAATCGCCGTCGAGGCTGCACACGTTGCCGCCGCCTTCGCTGCAATCGGTGCCCGGCGCGGCGGCGGTGAAGGTCGCCTCCCCGTCCAGCCAGGTGTCGGCGGTGCACTGCTGGTCGTCGTCCGGGAGGTCGCCGTCGTCGGGCTCCGTCGTCGGCGAGCCATCGCCGTCGCAGACGAGCTGCTTGCAGTCCCCGGGCGCCTGCTCCTCCGCGGGCAGCGCCGTGCCGGCCGCGGCGTTGGCCACGCCGCACACGCCGTCGTTGCAGGTGCGAGACTGGCAGGTGGTGTCGCTGCCGGGGCAGTCGGTGCCCACTGTGCACGCCGGCACCCCTCCGGTGCCTCCGTTGCCCCCGGCGCTGCTGCCGCCCGCTGGCGCGCCGCCCTGCGCGCCGCCGCCGGCGCCGCCACTGGCACCTGCGCCCGCGCCGGGCTGCTCGATGAGCCCCCGATCGACCGAAGCGATGAACTCGCATCCCACGGCCAGCGCGGACAGGGCGCACACAACCAGCGGAACGATGGCCACGGCGGGACGAAAGCGCATGTGGCATACGGTATCGACCTTGCCCGCAACGCTGAAGAAAATCTTGTGCGCCGCGCCGCTGCTCGGGCTCGCCGCCTGTCGCCAGGCCAGCGGACCGGCCGACGACAGGACGGACGCCGCCACCCGAGCCACCACCGACGCCGCCGTCGCGCCGCCGGCACCGACGCGCGGCAGCGGCTCGCCCCCGGCGCCGACATCGAGCGCGGACGCGACCGTCGATTCCGCCGAGGCGCGCGAAGCGCGACAGCGGCTGGTTCGCCAGATCGCCGCCGAGCCGCCCTGGACCGGGCAGCGCTGGGACGAGCGCGTGCTGTCCGCCATCGGGAAGGTCCCGCGCCACGCGTTCCTGCCCGGCGCGCCGCTGCGGCGCGCCTACGACGATCACCCGCAGCCCATCGGCCACGAGCAGACCATCTCCCAGCCCATGGTGGTGGCCATCATGAGCGATGCGCTCGACCTGCAGGGCAACGAGCGCGTCCTGGAGATCGGCACCGGCTCCGGCTACCAGGCGGCGGTGCTCGCGGAGCTCGCGCGACAGGTCTACACCATCGAGATCGTGACGCCGCTCGGCGAAACAGCACGCCGCCGCCTCGCCGAGCTCGGCTACCGCAACATCGAGGTGCGCATCGGTGACGGCTACGCGGGCTGGCCCGAGGCCGCTCCCTTCGACCGAGTGCTCCTCACCGCCGCGCCGGAGGCGATGCCCGAGGCGCTCCTGGCGCAGCTCGCCGAGGGCGGCATCGCGGTGGCACCGGTGGGCCGGCAGGGAGAGACGCAGCGCCTCGCGCGCTGGACGAAGCGCGAGGGCAAGGTGACCCGGGAGGACCTCGGCGCCGTGCGCTTCGTGCCGATGGTGCCTGGCCGCTGAGGCCGGCGGGGCCCGGACACGGGCATGGGCGCGCAGTCTGGGGGTCCCGCGGAAGCTTCGCTTCCAAGGCGGTGCGCTTTCCGGCACGCTTTCGATCGTGGCCCCGCGCGACTGGCTGACCAGCTACCTGATGCGCGGGCCGCGGCAGCGCGCCGTCTGGAAGCTGGTGCGCAACCTCGATCGCCACGACGCGCCGCGCGCGGCGAGCGCCATGGCGTTCGACGCCTTCCTGAGCCTCATCCCGCTGCTGGCCATGGCGGGGTACGTGCTGGGCAGGCTGCACCGCGGCGGCAGCCCCCTGCTCATCCCCGTGCTCAGCGCCGCGCCAGCGCCGGTGACCCGCCTCGCCGATGCGGAGTTCCTGCGCCTGTCCGAGACCGGCGCGGTGGCGCTGGCGCCGCTCAGCGTGATCGCCTTCGTGTGGGTGGGCTCCGCCGGCGTCTCCACCGCCATGGGCGTCTGCGAGACGATCTTCGCCGCCGACCAGCGGCCGTGGTGGCACCGCCGGGCGATCGCCATCGTCTGCATCCTGGTGGCAGTGGTGGCGCTGCCGGTCGCGGTCACCGCGCTCTACACGGTGAACACCGTCTTCGGCACCACCTTCGGCCCGCCCTTGGCCTTCGTCGTCGGCTCGGTGCTGCTGGTGGCCGGGATGTGTGGCTTCTACCGGATGTCGATCCGCCGCGGCTCCGAGGTGCGCCGCCGCATGCTCCCCGGCGCGCTCCTCACGTACCTGCTCTGGGGCGTGATCTCGGTGCTCTTCTCGACGTACGTGAGCACGCTGGCGCGCTACACGACGCTGTATGGAGGCCTGGCCGCGGTGGCCATGCTGCTCTTCTGGCTCTGGCTGCTGTCGCTGGCCCTCCTCGTCGGCGGTGAGGTCAACGCCGAGCTCGAGGGCGTCCGGAACCGGGACATCGACATGCCGAGCGCCTGGCGCCCGGCGATCGTCGAGGCGGAGGGAGACGCCGAGGAGGAGTGAAGGCGCCCGCGTCCGTGCCCGTGTCCGTCACTCGACGACGGCCGGCGCGGCGGGGACGACGAACGCGGTGGCGTCCTCCATGTCGGTCACCGGCCGGCCCGTGTCGCGGTGCACCGTGCTCGGGTCGCGTTGCATCCACGGGTGCTGCAGCAGCGACGAGCGAGGCGCGTCGAGGCTCTCGATCGGCCCGCTGGGACGGCGGAAGCGCTCCTCCGTGTGGCCTGCGCGCTCGTGCTGCTCGGTGCGCGCCAGCGCCGCCTGCATCTCGGCCAGATCCAGGGTCGCCTGGGCATCCATGGCGACCGCCGCGACGAGACCGCTCCAGAGGAGGAAGGCGGCGTGCACCACGCCCACCGCCAGGACGTGTCCGCGACCGTGCTCAAAGAGCCAGACCGGCACCTGCAAGCACGCGCCGCGCGCGTCGGCCACCTCGACGTGCAGCGTGAGCGGCGCCGGCTCGCTGCCTGCCGCACCCAGCGACACCCACGCCTCCTGGTCCGGGCGCAGGACCAGCCGGCTCTCCACTGCGCGCGACGGCAGCACCCCGCCCCCGTCGCTCGCGCCGCGGCGTGCCTCGCACCCCGGTGGCACCCTGATCACCGCCGCGTCGCCGACGATGCGCACCGTGCACTCGGCGCCCGGCGTCCCCGCCGGAGCCGCCGCCAGACACCCCCCCTTGCCGGCGACGACGACCTCGGCGCCATCCCGCGCATTGCGCGACGCCACCGCCTGGTCCCCCAGTGCAACGTCACGCGCGCGACGACGGACATGGATCGTTGGACCCCGCACCGGGCCGGGAGTTCCCGGGCACGGACACGGGCACGGGCACGGACACGGGCACGGACTCGGACACGAACACGGGCACCGACACCGACACCGACACCGACACTCGCTGGGCGCGTTGACGGGATGAGGCCTGGCCGGTAGGGTCCGCCGACCTTACGAGGAGGGTGCGATGGCTGCAGCGATGACCGGATTGAAGGACATGCTGTCGAAGATGAACGCCTTCACCGAGACGGTGAACGCGGCGGCGGCTGCCGAGCAGCAGGCGAAGGACGCGCAGCTCGCGGCCGAGGCCACGGAGATCGCCACCCTGGCGGGCATGGTCGAGGCCGCCTTCCTCGTCGCCGCCGCGGACGGCAGCTTCTCCGGCGCCGAGTCCGACAAGCTCACCAAGGCCTTCAACGCCGCCGCCGGCGATCGCTTCGGCGACGACTTCCTCCAGACGCTCGTCGACGGCGCCGCTTCGCGCAAGGAGGCCGAGGGCGGCGAGGCGCGCATCAAGGACCTCGCCAACATCCTGTCCGGCGCCGACCTGCGCCGCGCCACCATCGCCCTGGCCAGCGGCATCGCCTGGCTCGACCGCGGCGTCGGTGAGAAGGAGGGCCTGGTGCTGCAGGCCATGGCGCGCGCCTTCGACATGCCGATCATCGACATGCAGCGCATCCTCGGTGAGTCGAAGAAGAGCGTTTCCTAGCCGGCAACGCGGCTAGCTGCGCAACAGGTCGGCGCGACGCAGCGCGACCAGCCAGGCATCGACCTCGGCGCGGTTCGGCGGGTCGTCCGGCAGCAGAGAGGTTGCCAGCGCTTCGTCGAGCGCGCCGAAGAGCGCGTCGACGCGTTCCGCCCATGCCTGCTCCGCGCCGTCGGGGAGCGCCGCCGCCTCGCCGGCGCGCTTGAGCTCGATGAGGTGGGCCGCCTCGGCGAGGCCGTACTCGTCGGCGAGCAGCGACAGGTCCGGGACGACCTCGCCAGTGCGCAGCAGGTGCAGCCCGGTGGTCGCAGTGCGCAGCACGTAGAGCAGCCGCTTGATGGTGCGCTTCTGCACCAGCTCGCGGCGCTGTGCGGCCGCGAACCCGCGGTAGTGCCGGTAGACGCGCTTGCTCAGGCTCCGCCGGACCACGGGCTGGAGGTCGGTCAGCTCCGGGGCTGCGGCGAGGATCGGAGCGCCGAGGATGCGCTCCAGGTAGTTGCCGTTGCCCTGCAGGATGCCGCCGAGCACCGCGCCGATCTCGTTCGACGAGTAATCGAGCTCCACCCCGAGGACGACTTCCATGCGCGAGGCGCCGGTCGGCGCCGCCTCCAGCCCGAGCAGGCGCGCGGTGCGATCGACGTGCACCGCCTTGAGATCGAGATCGCTATCGGGGGACGGGAACCCGTAGGCGTGGGCGCCGCTGAGCGCGATCACCAGGTGGCGCCTGTGCGTCTCCTCCGTGGCCAGGAAGGCGCGCGCCACCTCGGCCGCGTGCGCGCCGACCAAGGCATAACCGTCGGCGCTCATCGGCTCTCTCCTCCTTGCGGGTCGTCGCGCCGCCTGCGCACGCGCCCCGCACGTCCACGACAGCAGCCCCATCCATCAATCGGTGCGGCGCGAGGCGACCGGCGCTTGCAGAACGGATGGGGCGTCCTCATGTAGCCGAACCCGTGACACATCGCTGTCTCCTGCTCCTCGCCCTCACCGCCCTGCCCGCGTGCAGCACCTCGCAGAAGGAGGGGCTGGTGGGCACCGCGCTCGACGACCCGGAGCGGCGGAAGGAGTCCTTCGAGGCCACGCTGCGCGTCCTCGACAAGCACCCGGAGTACACCGACGAGCTGTTCGCGCAGGCGCGTAGCCACCCGCAGACCCTCGATCGCTTCCTGGCCAACGCCACCACCGCGATGAGCGACGCGGAGCTGGCCCGGTTGGTGGGCGACCACCTCGTCCAGCACCCCGACTCCCTGCACCGGGTCCTCATCGCCACCCTCGACGCCGCCCAGGGAAGGCCAGAGTCCCGGCAGGCCATCGCGCGCGCCATCGAGGACCGAGCCACGGTGGCCGCCGGCATCATCACCGACCGACCCTCGACCGTCGACGCCGTCCTCGAGGCCACGGTGAAGGCGGTCCTGGAGAAGCCGGAGGCACGCACCGCGTTCATCGGCGCCATGTACCGGCTCAGCCCCGCGCTGGCCGGGATGCTGGCCAGCAACCCCAAGACGCTGCGCGCCATGGCGGTGGAGATCCTGCGCGCGGGCTTCAAGAACGCCAAGGGCGACCTGGACAAGCTGGTCCAGGAGGTGACCCAGTAGCGAAACGGCGCGACGGCGGCCACCTGGCTGCGCTGGACCACCGCGTCGTTCAGCCGCGCGGTCACGGCGTCACCTCCGCAAGCTCGTCTCCTCCCTCGTCCCAGGCGATCGGTGGCGGCGCCGGCGCGTCACGCCCCCATGGGCCGGGGGCCTGCTCCACCCAGCGCCGCGCGACCTCGGCGCCGATGCGGCGCATGAGCGCGTCGGCGCGCGCCACGTCGGGCCGCGCTGGCAGCGGCGATGCGCGACGTGCCTCGTCGAGCTCCGGCGTGAGCGCCTCCGCAGCGCGCATGGTCTCGTCGAGGGACACCTCGCCTCGCTTGATGGCCAGGAGCTGCTCGCGGAGCGCGCCCTTGACCTCGAGCTCGGCCGTGCCGGTGCGCAGCCAGTGCACGGCGGTGGCCACCAGGCGCACCAGGTTGTAGGCGTTCTTGGGCCGCAGCTCGCGCGGCAGGTCGAAGGCGGCGTCCCCCCGGCGCGCCAGCTCGACCATCGAGGCGAAATCGGCGTGCGCGCACAGCCCCTGGTCGTGCAGGGAGCGGTAGAGCTGCTTGACGTAGCCCTTGGCGGTGAGCTCCGCGTCCGCAGGCCCCACGCCGTCTCGGGGGGCGGCGGCGGCCAGCCGTCGGGCCACCTCGTCCAGCGAAGGCGTCGGATCCTCGCGCAGCCACTCCAGCACCACTGCGCGATGCTCCGCGAGCCGCATCGACTGCAGCAAGCGCTTGAGCTGCGAGAGCGCGTAGCGCCCGAAGCTGCCGTAGATCTCGGTGGACACGAAGCAATCGCGCGCCTCCAGGATCCACTCGCCCACCGGATCGACGGCGCGCACCGAGCCGACGAAGAGCAGCTCCAGCGTGTTCGGATCGGCGCGCAGCGCCTGGCGCACCATCTTGCCCACCTCCCAGTAGGTGGCGCTGCCGTCGACGCTCACCAGATCGAGCGGCGGATCGCCGAGGCCGGTGGTCCACGGCAACGGCAAGAGGTACGCGCCGCGCAGGTCGGTGTCGGAGCCGGCGTGCGCCAGGCCCCAGGCGCGCGAGCCCACCGTGGCCTCGAGCACCGCGCACGGTCGCAGCGCTTGCCAGGCAGCGTGGCGGCGCATCGCCCAGCGCGCCTGACCGGCGCGCCTCGGGGTCAGCTCGGCGCGCTGGTACCGCGCCGTCCCCTGCCCGACCACCAGCACGTCGACCCGATCCCCGTCGACCGCCACCACGCGACCGATCGATCCCTGCGGCAGGCGGCGCTCGCCGAGGACCTTGTCGACGCGGGTCACCACCTCGGTGCCGTGCGGCAGCGGCACCGACAGCGGGTCGATGGGCGTCAGGTCCTTCAGTCGCAGGTCCATTCGCCTCGATCCTACCTCTGCCTACGTGCGCCCCGTGCCCGTGCCCGTGTCCGTGTCCGTGTCCGTGCGCGTGCGCGGGTCCGTGTCCGTGCGCGGGTCCGTGTCCGTGCCTACGGGCATCCCTCCGGCGTCATCGCCGCGATCCACTCGCTGATCAGCGCCACCCCCTGCTCGTCGGGGCGAAGGTTCGGCAGCTCCGGCATCTTGATCTCCGGATCGGTCGAGGACATCCGGAACGGCATGATGCTCTCCTCCGGATGACCGGGCACGATGTCGTGGCTCCGGCCACCGGTGCCGGCGCCCGCCGCGGCCGGCTGCTTGCAGACCCCGTTCTTGCTGGGGGTCGTCTCCCACTCGAGCAGAACCAGCCCCGAGTCGCCGCCCCCGCCGCCAGGGCGGTGGCAGTGCGCGCAGTTGGCGCCGAGGTACGCGCGCGCGCGCGCGTCGAGCGGCCCGTCTCCGAACGGGTCGGCGAATCGCGCCAGCGCCGCGGGGCTGGGCGGCGTGGCGAACATGCCCTGTGCCGCCATCCAGTCGAGCTGCTCCACGTCGGCGCCGTCGCGAGACACCACCCGGTTCACCTGCGGGGTGACCAGGCCGAGCAGCTCCGTCCTGTCGTCGCGCGCGTGGCAGCCCTTGCACTGGTTCTCGTTGGGCACCAGGTAGTCCCCGGACTGCGCCTCGCCGGCGAGGTCGAGGTAGCTCACCGGCACGCGCTTGCCGGCGACCTCGCGCACCGCCTCGGTCTGGGCGTCGTTCCAGACGTAGGTGTGCGATGTCCAGCCCTCGTCCTCGAGGATGAGCAGGCGGGTCTCGATCGCCCGGCGCGGCCCGCCGGCATCGCGCAGATCCTCGGGGAAGAAGAAGGCCTTGATGACGATGGTGCCCAGCGGCACCTGCCAGTCCTCGCGCTCCGTCCAGCCCAGGGTCTGCCCTTCGGGCAGCACCACGAAGCGCTCCTTGGTCGCGTTGTCGGCCCAGAGCACCGCGTTGACGTCGTACGGCACCACCCCGGGGCGCCCCACGTGGTCGACCATGTTGCCGGTGAAGAAGCCGTACTCGCCGAGCGTCTCGTACGGGATCTGGCCGGTGGGCGGGCTGCCCCCGCCGGCGGCCGCGGCGTCACCGCCGCCGCCGCCGCTGCACCCGAGGGTGCCGGCGACCAGCGCCGCCAGCGAAAGGAGCCAGCGCGCGCGGTGCATCACGGGTCCTGCGAGGGCAGGGCGTCGTGCTGGCAGGTCACCGGGGCGATGTCGCTGCTCTTGTCGCCATCGCCGCAGAGGTTGAAGTCGTAGTAGCTCGCCGGCGCGTCGGCGGCGTCGACGTTCTCCCAGAAGCAGTTCACGTCCTCGGGGCCGGGCGTGGTGTCCTCGGGCACGCAGCCGTCGTCCATGATCGCCGGCACCGGCACCTCGGTGGTCAGCGCGGCCACCAGCACGTCGGCGTCGGTACCGTTTCCGTCGAAGAGGTTGTCGTGGATGTAGTTCCCCTGGGGGAACCCGTCGAAGTCGGGGTCGTTGTGCGGCTCGAAGAGCGCCGTCGTGTAGTTGAGAAGGACGAAGCCCACGCTGCGGTTGTTGCGGATCTCGTTATCGTGGATCTCGTTGTCGTCGCTGGCGAGGATGAGGATGCCGATGCCCGGGGGCACCGCGGCGACCACCGTGCCCGCCTCGGCGAAGCTCTTCAGGTTGTTGTTCTCGACGATGTTCTGGTGGACGTTGGCCCGCTTGCCGTCCTGCACCGGGAGGCCCGGGAGGTTGAAGACCAGCAGGCCGCCGGTGTTGTCGTGGACGTGGTTGTCGACCACCTCGGCATCGGTAGAGTTCTCGATCTCGATGCCGGCCACGTTTCCGTGCGCCTCGCTGCCGGTGACCAGGATGCGCTCCGACTGGCCGACGTAGATGCCGGCGTCGCGAGCGCCGTTGACCACGCATCCCTCGATGCGCACCCCGCTGGAGCCGACCGGGTAGAGGCCGTAGGCCCCGTTGGCGGTGGAGGCCGCCGCGTCCCAGCGCACGGCGACGTCGCGGAAGGTGATGTCCTCCACGTCGGTGGCGCGGATGCCGTCGCCCGGCGTGTTCTTGGCGGTCAAGCTCTCCACGGTCACTCGATCGCCGGTGATCACCATGCCGTTGGCGCCCGTCGTCTGGCTGACGAAGTCGAGCACCGTCTCGTCGATGCCGGCGCCGCGCAGGATGACGTCGGACGCGCTCAGCGACAGCTCGCTCTGGAAGCTGAAGGTGCCGGCTGCGAAGCAGAGCGTGTCGCCGGCGCTGGCCTCGATGAGCGCCGTCTGCACGACGGACTGATCGTCGGCGCCGGGCGTCAGCGTGGCCGCGCAGTCGGGGTTGCCGCCGCCGCCCGTCCCGCCGCCAGCGGGCACCGCCTCGTCGGAGCAGCCAGCAGCGAAGACGACGAGGAGGGCACAGGTGGAAAGTCGAGCAAGCGCGTTCATGACAGCCTCCGCGTGTACCGATCAGGTGGCGGTTCGCACGTCCAGGCGGGCGAGCCGGCTCTGACCTTTGCTCTTCACATCGACCACGGTGATGACGTGCACGCCCCCCGGCCCGGGCGCAATGCCGACCATGGCCACCATCACGCAGGCGCCCGGGCTGCCTGCGCAGAGCCGCACCCGTCCGGCCTTGCTCTCGGTCGGGCAGGCGTGCAGGCGTGCACGCCACGGGCTGCCCAGCGCGGCGCGGGTGAGCACCACCAGGTCCGCGGGCGCGCCCAGCGCGACCAGCGCTCCGTCGCCCGCCAGCACCGCCGCCGCATCGAGCCAGGGCTCGCCGGCGGCCAGGGTGGCGTCGGGGTCGGGCAGCAGCGCTTGCAGCGCGCCGTTGGCCTGGGCCAGGGCGCGGTCGATGATGCGGCCCTCGGAGGTGCGTCGCCAGGCCTCGAGCGCCTCGGCCGGCGGGCCGTCGCCGGTCGGCACCACGCGGCGATCGATCCAGCCGCCGAGGGTGGCCTTGCCCCGGTGCGCGGCCACCTCGACGGTGCCGAGGTGCGCCCACGCGCTGCGCTCGGCGAGGGCGCGCGACAGCTCCTCGGTCCACGCCTCGGCGAGTCGCTTGAGCCCGGGCAGGGCGGCGTTCACATGCGCTCCCTAGAGCATCGTGCCGGCGCTGGCGCGCTTCAGGGCGCGGTCGATCTCGGAGCGCGAGTACCCGACCAGGATCTGACCGGCGACGTCGATGATCGGAATGCTGCCGCCGCGACGGCCGATGCGCTCCAGCTTGTCGTTCATCTCGCGCGCCGCCGCCTCGTCCTCCTCGATGTTCTTGACCACGTGCGGCACGCCCAGGCCCTCGAGGTACGCCGCGGCCTGGTGGCAGGGGTGGCACCAGTCGGCCCCGTAGATGATGACCGTCACCCCGATGGCCGGGTTCCTCGGCCGCTTGGGCTCTGCCGGCCCGGCCGAGCCCGTGGGCGGCGGCGGGGGCGCATGCTTGGCGGCGAAGGCGTGCCGCCGCTCCTCGATGGTGCCCTCCCACTCGCTGCGCCGCATCGCTCGCGCCGAGAACTCGCCGCCGGGCAGCTTGACGTCGAGGTCGCTGACGTAGAACAGGTCCCGCGTCCCGTCCTCGCGATCGGACACCACCACCCGGACCAGGCGCCGGCCGCCGGCCGGCACGTCGGGCGGGTGGAGCTCGGTGTGCGTCTCGCCCTTGTCGTCGATCCAGGTCAGGAGCAGGTTCGGCGTGTCGTCGCGGAAGGAGAGCGGCGGCAGCGAGTCGCCGGTCGGCGCCGTCCCGTCGTCCTGCTTCTTGCCGCAGCCCAGGAAGGCGAGCGCCGACAGCGACACCGCCCCACCGAGCAACGCGCGGCGCGCGCGCCGGGGATCGATGGCGTGCGTGCTCACGAGGCGCCTCCGCCCAGCTCCTCCGAAAGGGACATCCACTCCGTCATGGCCGCGTCCACACGCTTGGACAGAGCTTGCTCCTCCTTGGCCTTCGCCGCCAGTTTCGCCCAGTCGCCGCCCGGATCCTCGCGCAGGAGGTCGCGCAGGGCGGAGAGGTCCGCCTCGCCCTTTGCGATCTCCCCTTCCAGCTCCTTCAGCCGCCGCCGCTTGCGCTCCGTGGCACGTTGCTGCGCCTTGTCCGCCTCGTGCGCGCGGCGCCGATCGGCCTCGCTCGGCGCCGGGCCGGCCTTGGCCTCGCCGCTGCGCGTCTCGGCGGGGGGCGGCGGTCGCGTCGATCCGCTGCGCCGCACGCCGCGCCGGCGGCCGGCATCCGCCGCGGGCACGGCCTGGGCGGGCCGCTCCTCCTCTTCTTCCTCCTGCTCCCGAGCCGCCGCCGCCGCCGCATCGCGGGCAGTCACCGCGCGCCAGTCATCGTAGCCGCCCGGGTAGACATCGACGGCGCCGTCGTGGAGGGCGACGATGCGCGTGGTCACCGCCTCGAGGAAGCGGCGATCGTGGGAGACGAGCACCACCGTCCCCTCGAACCCGGCCAGCGCCTCCTCCAGGATCTCGGCCGCCGGGATGTCGAGGTGGTTCGTCGGCTCGTCGAGGAAGAGCAGGTTGCGCGGCTCGAGCAGGAGCTTGGCCAGCGCCAGGCGGCTCTGCTCGCCCCCGGAGAACCCGCCGACCCTGCGCAGCGTGTCGTCGCCGTAGAAGCGGAAGCGCGCCAGGTACTGCCTGGCCACGTCGACGTTGAGGTCGGCGCGCACGCGGCGGATCTCCTCCACCGCCGTGCGCGTCACGTCGAGCGAGCCCAGGTGCTGATCGAAGTAACCCTCGCGCAGGTTGGTGCCGCGCTTCACCGCGCCCTCGTCTTCGGGCCCCCCGCGCGCGGCGAGCAGCTTGAGCAAGGTCGTCTTGCCGGTGCCGTTCTTGCCGACCACGCCCAGGCGGTCGCCCCGGCGTAGCAGCAGATCGACGCCGGAGAAGAGCCGCCGGCCACCGCGCGTCGCACCCAGACCCTGCGCGTCGAGCACGATGTCGCCGCTGCGCGGCGCGGGCGCGAAGCGGAAGGCGACCTTCTCCGCCACCGCCCAGATGTCCTCGGGGCGATCGATGGTCTCCAGCTTGTCGAGCATCTTGCGCCGGCTCTGCGCCTGCTTCGTCTTCTGCCCGGCGATGTTCTTGCGGATGAAGTCCTCGGTCTTGGCGACGAACGCCTCCTGCCGCTCGGCCAGCTCGCGCTCGCGCGCCAGGTCCTCCTCGCGCGCCACGGCGTAGTCGCTGTACCGCAGCGGATAGACGCGGAAGCTGCGGCGGCCGAGCTCCATGGTCATCGGACAGACCGCGTCGAGGAAGGCGCGGTCGTGGGAGATGACGAGCATGGCGCTCTTCTGGGAGACCAGGTGGCCCTCGAGCCAGGAGATGGTGTCGATGTCCAGGTGGTTGGTCGGCTCGTCGAGCAGGAGCAGATCCGGCTCCTGGGCCAGGGTGACGCCGAGGTGCAGGCGCCCGCGCTCGCCACCGGAGAGGCTTTGCACCGGACGGTCCATGTCGGCGGGGCGAAAGCCGAGGCGACCGGCGATGGTCTCCACGCGGCGCTCGAGCTCGTCGCCGCCGGCGAGGTGGTACTCGTCGGTGGCCGTGCCCAGGCGGGTCAACGCCTGATCGGTGCCGCTGGCAGCCTCGTGCTGGGCCTGCTCCAGCGCGTGACGCAGCGCCAGCACCCGCGTGAAGCCGGAGAGGAAGGCCTCGAGCACGGTGCCGCTCGAAGCCACCTCGTGCGACTGGCGCACGATGGCCACCCGCACGTCGCGCTTGATGACCACCGTCCCGGCGTCGGGCGCCAGCTCCTTGGCCACCAGGCGCATCAGCGTCGTCTTGCCGGCGCCGTTCGGGGCCACCAGGCAGGCGCGCTCCCCGGCGGCGAGCGAGAACGTCACGCCCGAGAAGAGCTGTCCCGCCCCGTAACCGAACGTCAGGTCGGCAACCTGGAGGAGGGTCATGGCCGCGGCGATATAGCATTTGCCGCGCGCGGGACGCGCTCCGGCGGCAAGCACCCAGGCGCCTGCCGCCCGCGCCCTGACGGGCGGCGCGCGCCGACCGTGCGGGTCAGCGTCGGATGCCCACCACCCGCGGCTTGCCGTCGGTGCGCAGGTGGATCTCGATGGGCCGCGACGCCTCGCGGCCCCGGCGCAGCACCTTGATGCGCACCACCAGGTAGTCGGGCACCGCGCCGGGTGGGCGCCACGGCACCACCACCCGCCCCTCCCGGCCGGCCACGGCGATGCGCGCCAGGATGTCGCCATCGTCGTCGAGGACCTCGACGCGGTAGGTGCTGAGCTGGGCGTCGAAGACTTCGAAGCGGATACCGCTGTCGATCAGCGCCAGCGTGGTCGCGTCGATGCGCTCCACTTCCAGCGGCGTCACCGCCCACAGCCAGCGGGTGATGACCTCGCGGCGCCGCGCCGCCAGCCGGGCCTGGAGGGTGGCCGCGGCGCGTGGATCGGTGAAGGCCGCGGCGGCCAGAGCCTTGGCCACGAGATCCGGGGGCAGCGCCGCCAGGCGAACCGCCGCCCAGTAGCCGTCTGCCGGCGAGCAACGGTCGAATGGCTCGAACGGCGGCGAGGCGCCGAAACCGAGGGCGTCGACCCGGGACCCGAGCTCCCCCAGCGCCCGCACCTCGAGCTGGGTCGGAGGCAGCTCGCCACCCGGCCAGAGCCCGAGGGTGATCAGGCGACGGCTGGTGTTGGCGTCGATCTCCTTCGAGCGCTGCGGGTCGGTCTCGCGGATCACCGCGTCCGCGCCGAGGCTGAGCTCGAGGCCGGTGATGTAGTGGTGGAGCAGGCCGCGCCGCGGCACACGCCCCGGCTCCTGCACCCAGACGTCGCGCAGGTTGTCCGGCGCCAGCCGCTTGATGCCCAGCCAGGCCCCCGGCACCTTGAGCGCGCGCAGGGTGCGCCGATCGCGGTGCGCCACCAGGTCGTTCCAGTCGTCGAGCCGCCGGTCGCTGACCGGCGTGTCGCCGACGTCGGCCACCAGGCGGGTCTCCCCCGCCTTCCCCGCGCCCGCGAACGGCGGCCAGCGCACGGCGACGACGCGGTGGTGGTCGTTGCTCGAGGGCGGCCCCTGGATCAGCAGCCCCACCGCGCGCACCGGCTCGGTGAAATCCTGCGGGATGGTGTCGAGGAGCACGGCGTGCGGGACCAGCCAGCCCAGCGCCCGCAGCAGCGGCGTGGCCACCATGATGGCGCCGGTCCGCATCTGCGGGCGGTCCGGCGGGTCGCGCACGATCTCCCAGCGCACCCCGCGCGCGTCCCGCACCGCGAACCCACCGCGCACCGCCTGGGTCGCATCGGGGAGGATGGTCAGCGGCAAGCGCGGCCGATCGACCTCGGTCACCGGCGCCTGGACCGCGGGCAACGCCGCGGACCGTGGCCCGTTCCACCAGGTGGACGGCGGGACCTCGTCCAGCGCGTTGACATCGCCTGGCTGCGGGACGCGGGTGGTGGTCAGGGCGCTGACGAGACTGTGGCGCAGGTAGGCGTCGGAGATGTATGCGGCCGGGGGAACGTCGCGAACCGCCGGCAGCGGCACCGGCGTGCCCGCCTCGATCTCGGTGACCGGGGGCCGATCGACGAAGCGCATGGGGTGGACGGCGCAGGCCCCGCCCAGCGGCAGGGTGAGCACGAGCGCGAGCGCGAGCGACCAGGGCGAGCGAGCCCGCGCGGCCAGGGCGGCGTGGGGGATGGTCATTTGCGGTGCTGCCTGTCCCCGAAGGAATCCGGGAGTCCGAAGGCGATGGAGAAGTCGAGACCGTCACCGCTGAAGGCGAAGGCGAACTCGCCGACCTGCGAGTCGGAGTCGGAGATGTCGAGGCCGAAGCCGACCGCGTAGCGCAGGTTGGTGATCTCGATGTCCTTGACCGAGGGCGCCACATGCGCGGCGTCCACGAAGACACGGGCGGCGAGGTAGCGCATGAGCGTCCAGCGATAGTCGAGCGAGCCGACCAGCGAGACGCGATCGCGGCGGTTGTCGTGGCCGCGGTAGGCGCCCTGCTGGGTGAGCTCGGTGAAGGCGATGGGCCCCTCGTCGAAGGGAGAGAGGCCGTCGAGGACCAGCTTGGGGCTGAGGATGTTGCTGGGGCGCAGGATGGGGAAGAACACCGCGCCTTGCCCGCCCCAGCGCATGAGGTGGGTGTAGACCGAGTCGTCGAGCCCGAAGGAGCGCGCCGTGCCCACGTAGGTCTCGAAGGAGGCGCCGGGGCTGGGCATGCCGCGCGTCTCGCGGGTGTCGATACGGAGGGCCAGCTCGCTGTAGCTGATGCGCGTGTCGCCATTGGACGCCGGCACCGAACCCGGCGCAAAGACGAGATCGAGCCGGTCCGGATCGTCGGCCTCCTGACGGATCTTGCGGCGGGTGAAGCTCTGCGAGGCGAAGAGCTCGAGGTTGTCGGTGACGCGCGTACCGAGCGCGATGATGGCTCGCACCTTCTGCTGGTCGTAGAGGCCCTCGCGCGGCTCGCCCACGAAGCGGTTGCGGCGGTCCTCCTCGGGATCCTGACCGAGCCCGAGGAACTCCAGCGAGGCGGATTCGTCGTAGAGGGCCTCGAGGCCGAGGGTGATCGGGAAGGGCGTGCGCCAGTTTTGTCGGACGCGCGCCTCCAGGGCCAGCTCGTCGACGCCCCCGAAGCCGGCGCGGAGGCTGGTGTGGGTGGCGTCGCTGCGGGCGATCATGCGCGCGCCGATGCTCGGCGTGCCGCCCGTCTCCGCGAAGACGGTGGGGAAGACGCCGATCTCGTTGCCGGGGGAGAAGAGGAAGTCCTTGAGCCGCGGGACGAACTGGCGGTCCTGGGCCAGGCCCGAGGCCGTGCCGCTGGTGAAGAAGATGAAGTCGACGGTGGTCCGCGGCAGCCAGAGGACCACGTTGCCCAGGGCGCGGATCGGGTCGCTGGCGTGCGCAGCGCTGTCCTCGATGCCCTGGACCTCGGCCGGGTCGGACTCGGTGCGGCCGGGTGCCGCGCGGGCCGGGCCGGGCTTGTCGGCCTGGGGTGCGGCGGAGCCCACCGGCGCGCCCGCCACCGAGGGAGAGATCGGCGGCGGGCCGGGCCGGCCGGTGGGCGACGCCGGCGGAGGCGGCTTGCTCGCCGCTCCCTCGGGCTGCGCACGCGCCGACGCGGGCACGGCAACGACGGCCCAGGCCATCCACAGAGCCGCACACAGCCCCCCACCGCGGGTGGTCGGCGCGCAGCCGCCAGCGTAAGATCTGTCGTTCATGTCGGGTGCAAGCGAAAGAGCGTTCTACCTGGGCATCGATCTGGGCACCACCAACTCCGCCGCCGCCGTGTTCGATGGCGAGAAAGTGGAAATGGTTCGCAATGCTGCGGGCAATACCCTTACCCCGAGCGTGGTGCGCATCGACGCCAAGGGAAACGTCACCGTCGGGGCCCGCGCCCGGCGGCTCCTGGAGAGTGACGCCCGCAACACCCGGGCCGAGTTCAAGCGCCTGATGGGCACGGCGCAGCGCCTCTCGTTCGCCGCCGCCCACGCCGAGAAGAAGCCCGAGGAGCTGGCCGCCGCGGTGCTCTCCGCCCTGCGCGCCGACGTCAAGGAGCAGCTCGGCTTCCTGCCCGAACGCGCGGTGATCAGCGTCCCGGCCCTCTTCGAGCTCCCGCAGAGCGCCGCCACCACCGAGGCAGCACGGCTGGCCGGTTTCACCAAGGTGGAGCTCATCCAGGAGCCGGTGGCCTCCGCGCTGGCCGCCGGCTGGACGGTCGACGAGGGCGCGGGGCGCTGGCTGGTCTACGACCTCGGCGGCGGCACCTTCGACGCCTCGCTGCTGGAGACGCAGGGCGGCATGCTCCGGGTGGTCGGCCACGACGGCGACAACTTCCTGGGCGGCCGCGACTTCGACTGGGCCGTCGTCGACTGGGTGCTGGCCGGGCTGGCGGAGAGCCGGGGCGTGCGCATCGGGCGCGGCGACGCGGAGCACGCCGCCGGCATCCGCCAGCTGAAGCTCGCCGTGGAGGAGGCGAAGATCGAGCTCACGCGCGCCACCGAGGCGACGCTCACCGTGCCCGAGGCCTTCACCGTCGGCGGAGAGGCCGTCGATGTCGAGGTGACGCTCGACCGCGCCACGCTCGATAGCCTGTGCGAGCCGCTGGTGGAGCGGACCATCGCCGTCTGCCAGCGGCTGCTCGAGACCCACGGCGCCGCGGAGCCGGGGAAGCTGTCGCGCGTGGTGCTCGTGGGCGGCCCCACGGTGATGCCGGTGGTGCGCGAGCGCCTGCGCGCCGCGCTCGGGGCGCCCTTCGGAGAGGGCCTGGACCCGATGACCCTGGTGGCCCAGGGCGCCGCGCTCTACGCGCTGACCGCCGGCCTCGAGGCGCGCCCGGACAAGCGCGAGGACGGCGTGGGGCAGCGGGTGTGGCTGCAGTTCCCGGCCATGACCAGCGATCTGACGCCGCACGTGGTCGGCAAGCTGGTTGGCAGCGCCAGCGGCGAGCGCCTGGCCAGCGTGCGCCTGTCGCGCGGCGACGGGCTCTGGGAGGGCACGCCGGCGACCCTCGACGCCGAGGGCGCCTTCGTGACCTCGGTCGAGCTCCTGCCCCGGCGCCCCAACGTCTTCCGGCTCGAGGGGACGAGCGCGTCCGGCGCGCGACTGCCGCTGTGGCCGACCACGCTGACCATCGTCCAGGGCCTGACCCTCTCCGACCCGCCGCTGTCGCGCACCATCGGGGTCGCGCTGGCCAGCGATCTGGTGCGCGTCTACTTCGAGCGAGGCTCGCCGCTGCCGGCGCGCCGCACCTTCGTGCACCACACCGTGGAGAGCGTGGCCAAGGGGAGCGGGGACTTCGTCCTCAAGATCCCCATCGTCCAGGGCGAGCTCGATCAGGCGCACCTCTGCCGGCTGGTCGGCACCCTGGAGATCCCGGCGTCGGGCGTGACCACGACCGTGGCCGCCGGGGCGGCGGTGGAGGTGACGCTGGACCTCGATCGCGGGGGCCACCTGTCGGCGCGCGCGCTGCTGCCGGCCACCAGCCAGGTCTTCGAGCAGGTCGCGCACCTGCTCGTGCCCGACGCCGACCCCGACGTGCTCGAGGCCAGCGCCGCGGCCATGCGCGACCGGGTGAGCGCCCTGCGCGCCGACGCCTTCCGGCGCGGCGCCGGCAAGGCGGTGGAGCGCCTCGCGCGCGCCGAGGGCGACCTGGCCGCGGTGGCGCGTGACATCAGCGCGGGGCGCGGCGGTGACGCCGACGCCGCGCAGAAGGCGCGGCGCACGTTGCTCGACCTCGACGGCGAGCTGGAGAGGCTCGAGCTCGACAAGCGGTGGCCGGAGCTCGAGCAGCGCGCCCAGCGCGAGGTGGTCACGGCGCTGCGCTGGGTCAGCCGCCACGGCACCGCCGCCGAGCAGCAGCTGCTGAACGAGCTCTGCGCCCAGGTCGAGAAGGCCCGCGCCGCTCGCGACCCGGCGGAGCTGGCGCGGCAGCTGCGCGTGGTCGACGACCTCAGCGACGCCGCGTTCTACCGCGACCCCGACGTCTGGCCCACGCTCTTCGAGAGCGCCGCGTCGCGCGCCGACCAGGCCACCGACCTGGTGGCCGCGTCGCGCCTGGTCGGCGACGGGCGCGCGGCCATGGAGAGACGCGACACCGCCGCCCTGCGACCGATCGTCGAGGCGCTGTGGAAGGTCCTGCCCGCGGACGCGCGCCAGCGCCGCCTCGGCTTCGATTCGGGCGTGCGGTGAGCGAGAGCGCGGCGCGTCGGCGCTTCCTCGACAACCCGTTCCACGTGCTCGGGTTGCCGAAGACCGCCACGCGCGCCGAGGTCGAGCGCGAGGGCCAGAAGCTGCTGGGGATGCTGGGGCTCGGGCTGGCCTCGGCGCGCAGCTACAGCACACCGGTCGGTCCCGCGGAGCGCGACGACGCGGCGGTGCGGCAAGCGATGGCCGAGCTGCGCGACCCGGACAAGCGCCTGCTGCACGAGCTCTGGGCCGGGTCGGCGCCGGACGCCGAGACCGACGTGGCGAGCGGTGACGACACCTCGCCGCGTGGCGCCGGCGCCAGGCGCTGGCCCGAAGCGCGACGCGTGCTCGGCTTCGGGGCGAGGCGCTCGCGGTGAGAGCCGCGCTCTGGCTCCTCGTCGTGGCCGCGGCCATCTTCTGGCTGGTGCGGCTGCCGCCTGTTCGCCGACGGCGCGCGGGGCGCGCGGCGTTCCTCTTCGTGATGGAGGCGGTGCTGGGGCCGCTCTGGGTCATCGGCGGCGTGTGGGTCGGCGTCGGCCAGCTGTCGGCGCGCAACGCCAGCACGGTGCTGGCGCTGCTCCTGGCGTTCCTGCCGCTCCTCGTGCCCTGGGCGCTGACGCGCCGGCTGCTGGTGCCGCTCGGGCTGCCGCGCGCCGCGTGGTGGGTGGCCTCGACGCCCGACGGCAACTGGAAGCGCGACCCGACGGGCGGCCCGGCGCTGGCCGCGGCCTGGGCGCTGTGCGTCCGCGGCAACCCCGAGCTCATCGCCTGGGTCGAGGCACGGCTCTGCCCCTTGCAGCCGGGTTCGACCAGGCCGGAGCCGCTGCGCGGTGCCGGCATGGCCGCGCACGCGCTCTTCGCGGCCGCTCGAGGCGACGACGAGACGGCGCGCGCCCTGTTCGCCGGCGTGCTCGCGCTCGACCGCGGCGCCGTCCCGGCGGCGGCGCGCAAGGTGACCATCGATTGGCTGGTGGCCGACGCGGCCGAGCGCGGCGCCTGGGTGGAGGTCGCCGCACATGGACGGCTACGAGGCGCCAGCGCCACCGCCCGCTTCCTGGCAGCGGTCGGCGAGCGCCTCCTCGGTCGCCCCACGGGCCCCGCGTGGCGCCTGTGGGCGGCCTGGGCGTGGGGCGGCCCGCACTTCGCCACGCTGCCACTGCTGCGCCAGGCGCTCGGGGCACCCGCGGCCCCGCAGGAAGGCGACAAGGGCGACCGCGCCACCACCGAGCAGGACGGCTCGCCGGCGAGCGAACACGGCGAGACGCCGCCCCCGGATGTCTGGCAAGCGGCGCTGGTGCGCCACGCGCGGGCCTCCCGCGCCGAACCCAGCCGCATCGATCTGCTGGCCACCGCCGCCGCCTGGGACCGCGCCTTCGCCGAACCCGGCGCGAGGCGGCGCGTCGACGAGCGCGCCATCGCCCTGGGCGCCACGCGCGGCGCGGCCGCCTGGCCGGCCATGCAGCGCCAGGTGGAGCGCGACCGCGCCGACGCCGCGCGCCTCGCCGGTGCTTCGCTGCGCCCCCTCCAGGATGCCGGCGGGGTCGCCGCGCGCGCCGCCGCCGTCCTGCGCGACGAGCTGCTCGGCGAGCTCGAGCTCGCCGGCACCGCCCTGCGGGCGCGCGTCGATCAGGGCCGGGCGCTGGCGCCGGTCGACGAGTGGCGCGAGCACCGCGCGCTGGCCGAGGCGTACCGCCGCGCCGTGTCCATCGGAGGCGAGGAGCTGCGCCGCCTCGCCTTCTCGAAGCTCAAGAACGAGATCTGGGGCCACGCGTACTGGCTCTCCAACACCCGAGGTCAGCCGACGCTCGCCCACGCCATGTATGCCTGGCTCCGCGCCGAGGCCGAGGCCGTCGGCGACACGCGCGCCATCGACTCCCTGGCGAAGAACGTGGAGGCCACGAAGCTCGATCCGAGCTGACCCCGCGTCCGCACGCGGCGACGACCCCTCCGGTACCGATCCGCGCCATGTGCGATGGGCGTCTCCGTGTCGGTGTATGCGCCCTCCGCCACCGAGTCGGCTTTCCGTGCATCGAAGCGCTCATGCCGGGTGAGCTCGAACGACAGGGCAAGATCACTCCGAAGGCCCAACCGGAGACACTCCCGGGCGGCCCCGAGATCCCGATGCCGATGCCGGAGGCACCGGTGGGCGATCCGCCGGCGGGTCCGCCCGCGGAGGATCCGCCGGACCGCAAGGGGCCGGCCGAGGACCCGCCGTCCGAGGAGCTTCCGCGCCGCGATCCGCCCGCCGAGCCGCCGGAGCCAGGCGAGCCGGAGAAGCGCATCGAGGACCCGCGCGAGCCCGGCGGCGCCAAGTTCAGCTGATCGCGGCCGCGACCCGGCACGCAGCTTGAGGACCCGCGGGGGGTGCCGTATATCGGGCCGGACCACCACGCGGTGACGCACACCAGGGCCGTGGGCGGCGCGCGCCGAGGCGACTCGGCACCGAGCCACCGAGCGGCCCAGGGAGAAGCCGGATGATCGACGTCCTCATGCCGCAGCTCGGCGAAAGTGTCGCCGAAGGCACCGTGACCAAGTGGCTGGTGCGCGAAGGCGACCAGGTGAAGCGCGAGCAGCCGCTGCTCGAGGTGGCCACGGACAAGGCGGACACCGAGATCCCCTCCCCCGCCGACGGGCGCATCACCCAGGTGGCGGTGCCGGAGGGCACCATCGTCGCCAAGGGCGGGCTGCTGTGCCGCATCGACGAGACGGCCACCGCGGCGGCCGAGCCGCAGCCCGCCGCAAGCGGTCCGCCGCCGGCCAAGCAGGAGCCCGCGCCGAGCGCGCCCCGCGCGCAGGCCGAGGCACCCGAGCAGCGCACGCAGACCGTCCCCGCCGGCCCGCCGCAGCCGGGCGGCGGCAACGGCGAGGGGCGGCCGCTCACCTCCCCCGCCAACCGCATGCTGGCGCGCCAGACCGGCGTCGATCTCCACCAGGTGCAGGCCACCGGCGATCACGGCCGCATCACCCGCGACGACGTGCTGCGCGCGGCCACGCCGCAGCAGGGCGACGCGCCGTCGTCGGCAGGAGCGAGGTCTCCCGACGGAGCCTCGACAGGCACGAGGTCTCCTGACGGAGCCTCGACAGGCACGAGGTCTCCTGACGGAGCCTCGAC